>NZ_JBRCWE010000043.1:0-12717 GCF_053497555.1 Raineya sp.
TATACCATTTGGACCTATTTATGTACCTACATCTGCTACTTTTACACGTTCTAGCCCTTTGAAATACACTTTTTACGGAGCGGCTGTAACTACCCACAATGCTATCTCTCCTGCACCACCGCCTTTGCCATTAGTAGAGCCAATGGGTGGATACTCTATCAATACTTCTCTGCTTCCGCTAAATATAAGTGTTGGTATTGGGGCAAGAGTAGAATATATTTGTACAGGTGGTGATTGTGGGGCATTTGGGACTACTTTGGGTGGGGTGTATAATATTACTCGTTCTACTTCTACAAGACGTAAATCTAACCCTAATTTAGCTTTTACAGGAATAGCTCCCAACCAGCGTTTTTGTGCTACACCTGCTTCTATTTCTCTTGCCGCAACCAATACATTGCCTAATAGTACTGTGGAAAATATCCCTGCTAATGAAGGTACTTATTTAATCAGCCGCACACTCAATCCTCTTGATTTTGGAGTAGCCCCAAGTGCTGTGATTAACCCTACTACAAAAATATTTAATCCGGCCGCATTGCAAGGGGCAACCATCTCAGGCACTCCTGTGCCTAATCCTATCAATAGCTCTCAAACTTTTTATATTAAATTTAGGTATACCGACTCGCAAGGTTGTACAGGAGAAAGCCCTGTAAAACAATTTTTCTTAGACCCAATGCCCATACCTGCTTTTACAGGCTTACAACCTAATTACTGCGAAGGAAGTGCCACACTTAACCTCATTCCTTCATTCAACATCACTGATGAAATATTCAATCCTACCAATGGTTTTTTTGAGATATTAGATGCTTCTAATAATGTAGTACGCATTTTCCCTAATGGAGTAAATACGCTAAACTTGGATGCCCCTGCTTTGCCGCCTAATGATGGCTACCGAGTGAGATACACCTATCAGACAAGCAGAGGCTGTACCGCCCAAAGTGCTACACAAATTTTCAATATAAAAGCTCTCCCCGTAGTTGCCTTTACAGGGGTGAATGATGGGGACGAATTTTGCCGAAATGCCTCCAACGTAACTTTACAGGGGGTTGTGAATGGTACTCCTAACCCGGGCGGGGTGTTTAGGATTAGACGTGTATCGCCTTCGCCTACTGCTTTTGAAAATTTATATGCAGATAGAACCTTCCGACCTACGCAACCACTGCCTTCACAGACAGGCTCTTTGCCCGGACTTTACGAGATAGAATATCGTTTTAGTCAAGGTTACCCTGGACCTATTTCTTGCGAAAATGTTACTTCTAAACAGGTGATTATTCACGATTTACCGATACCAAATTTTGAGTTCCCAATTGCTTACCAAACAAGCTCTACCACGGCATCTATTTGTAGAGACCAAAATACCATTACACTTACTCCTTCGGTAAATGGTTTGCCTCCTGCTATGCCTATGAATGGGAGATTCAGGATAACCCGTATAGCTCCTACACCGCAAGCTCCTTTTGATATGGCTTTCGGGCTGAATATCATAGATTTTGCTTCTCCGCAATTCAACATTCCTACTTTTACAACCGATGTCTATGTGTATGAAATTCAGTATTCTTATACAGATGCCAATAGCTGTAATGATATTTCAACTCAAAAAACTCTTACCGTAAATCCTAGCCCTACACTTACGCTTGCCAATATCCAAATTACAAACCGATGCTTGGGCGAAACAACGCAATTTGTAGTTACCTCTCCACTGCCCATTAGCACTTACGAATGGTCGGGTACTGAAATTCCGCTGACTACAACGACTTCCAATACTTTCTCATTTGTTTATAGTTCTACGGGTACAAAAAATGTAACTCTTGTGGTAACCAATGCTCAGGGTTGTAAGCAAACACTTAATTTTAGTATAGAAATTAAAAACAAACCGAATGTTAATTTTAACTTCTTGGGTCAGTGCTTCGGCTCGCCCACGCAATTTGCAGACCAAACTACTATTTTACCCGGCGGCGACCCTATTGTAAACTGGCTATGGGATTTTGGCGATAGCAATACTTCTACCTTGCAAAATCCTGCCCATACTTACACTAGCCCGGGCGTGTATAATGTTTCTCTTACCGTTCAGACCAGCAACAACCCCGATTTGAGTTGCCCTGTAACTATTAGCAAACAAATTACCATTTTCCCACAATACACCGTAACCAATACAAGCCCATATACCGAGAATTTTAATGCGAACAATGGCTCTTGGATTGTTGGGCAAACCAACCCTACGACACCTTCTTGGCAATGGGGTACAATGACGGCAACAGGAGGTAAAATTGTACCTACTGATGGAGCTTATTGGCGTACTTTCAAAGGAGTGAGCAATATTGAACAATACAACAGCAGTGAGCAGTCATTTTTAGAAACCCCCTGTTTTGATATTAGCAGTTTAGATAGACCTGTTATCAACTTTGATTATTGGGTAGATACTCGCCCCGACCAAGATGGCATTTCCATACTTTATACCACAAACGATGGGGCTACTTGGAAACTGCTTGGAAACATCAACCAGGGCTTGGAATGGTTCAATTCGGCAGGAATTACGGGTTTGCCCGGTACAGGAACGCCTGGGCTCATCAATGGTACCGTGAGAGGCTGGTCGGGGAATACGCAAACAGCTTGGAAAACTGCACGCTTTATTCTTGACCAAGTAAAACAAGAAGCAGGAATAGGGGGAAAAGTGCGTTTCCGTTTTGTACTTGGAAGCCTAAATTTCCCCATAGATAATACCGACAAGTATGATGGTTTTGCTATTGATAATTTCCAAATCAAAAGCAGAAACCGCAGAATTTTATTGGAACATTTTACCAACGCAGGGGCTCCTGATGCAAGTGCCGAAGATGCTTTCATCAACAATATCGCTACACTTCGCCCTGAAAGCGTTAATATTCGCTTCCATACCAGTTTCCCTAATGCCAATGACCCTCTGAATAAAGATAATACCGTAGACCCCAGTGCCAGAGCGTTTCATTATGGAATTTCTCAAACACCTCGTACAACTCGCGATGGGGCGGTGTTCCCTAATCTTTATTCTGTCATAGACCCTACATTGATTGAATACGACAAACGCTCTTTGGTGCCTTCACCTTTTGAAATACAAGTGGTATTTGGCAATAACCCTGCTGAACTGCTTAATGTAGGGGCAATTATCAGGGCTGTAGAAAATTTCAACAGACCTGTTTTGGTACAAATAGCTATTATAGAAAAAGAAATACAAGGCAATGCCATTGGCTTACCCGGAAATACTTACTATAATGTGGTAAAAAGGCTTTTGCCTGATGCGGCAGGTACGCGTATCAATACGAATTGGATAAGAAATGTTACGCAAGCTACCATTAACCAATCGTATAACCCCACTAATTTCTACGACATCAACAAAATTGCGGTGGTCGTTTTTGTGCAAGACGAAGAAACCAAAGAAATCTATCAAAGCACTTATGTAGAGCCTACTACCATACCCAGTGGTATTACTGCTTTGTACAACGATTTCTCTGATGCGATTGCTCTTTATCCTAACCCCGCACAAAACGTGGTATTCATAGAACTTCCTAGTACGCTCAATGAACTCAATTACGAATTGTTTGATGCTTTGGGTAAAAGCCTATTGGTGGGCAAAGCAAAAATGGGTAAAAATGAGCTATCTACGCAAACCCTTTCCGAAGGAATGTACTTGCTCAAATTTTACAGCGAGCAAGGAAAAGTTGGGTATAAAAAGTTTATTATTCAGCGATAAGCTAAACAAGAGGCTATTATGCAAGCAAGTATTTTAGAGAATTACACCACTACCGAAACTGCATTTAACCCTTTCCCTGGGCTTAGACCTTTTACGATTGAAGAGAGCCATCTTTTCTTTGGGCGAGAAGGGCAAAGTGATGAAGTTTTGATGAAACTTTATGAAAATCGTTTTGTGGCGGTAGTAGGTCCTTCGGGTAGTGGTAAATCTTCGTTTATTTATTGTGGTGTAATTCCTATTTTGTATGGTGGCTTTGTAGCCAATAAAACTTCCAACTGGAATGTAATGGTAGCTCGTCCGGGTGCTTCTCCTATTGAAAACCTATCGGAGGCGATATTTAAGAAGATGCACACACAAAATTTGAGTGAGGAAGATAAAATTATTCGTAAAAAAATTATTGCCACTTTATTGCGTAGTAGCTCTTTGGGGCTTATTGAAGCCATACTCAATACCCCCGAATTTTCAGAGCAAAACACGCTAATTCTCATAGACCAATTTGAAGAACTTTTCCGCTTTCGCAAACAAGATGATGTAGAGGCTATCAATGAAGCCCTCAATTTTGTAAACTTGCTGATGGAAGCTATCAGATACGAAGGTCTGCCTATCTACGTAGCTATTACGATGCGTTCTGATTTTATTGGGGAATGTGCTTTTTTTCCCGATTTGACCAAAGCCATCAACAATAGCTACTATATGATACCTCAAATGACACGCGAGCAGAAGCGTATGGCAATCATAGGACCCGTAGCAGTGGGGGGAGCTGAAATTACACCAAGATTAGTACAAAGACTTCTTAACGATTTGGGAGATAACCCCGACCAATTGCCCATTTTGCAACATTCTTTGATGCGTACTTGGGACTATTGGCTCAGGCATAAAGAGGCAAACGAAGCCCTTGATGTACATCATTACGAAGCCATTGGCACAATGAAAGAAGCTCTTTCCTTACACGCCAACGAGGCTTTTGATGAGCTCACCGAAGCTCAAAAAAGAGTTTGTGAAAAACTTTTCAAAACCATTACAGAAAAAGGAGGAGACCAAAATCAAGGCATACGCCGACCTACTTCGTTGGGCGAAATTACGGCTATCATTGGAGCAAGACAAGAAGATATTATCACCGTTATTGATAAATTCAGAGAACCCGGACGCTCACTGATTACCCCTGCTTATGGTATCCCGTTGAATAGTAACTCCATTATTGATATTTCTCACGAAAGTTTGATGAGAATTTGGACTAGGCTCAAAAATTGGGTTGATGACGAAGCCGAAGCTGTACAAATGTATCTCAGACTTTCAGAAGCCTCTGCAATGTACCAAGTAGGAAAGGCGGGTTTATGGCGACCGCCCGACTTGCAACTGGCTCTCAATTGGCGTGAAAAACATAAACCTACTCTGCTATGGGCTCAAAGGCATAACCCTGCATTTGAAAGGGCTATGGTTTTTTTGGATTATAGCCAAAAAGAGTATGAAACCGAACAACGCATCAAGGAAATGTTACAAAAAAGAACCTTGAAGCGTACGCGTATGACAGCCATTATCTTAGGGCTTTTTACACTGGTCGCTATCGCTTTTCTGATTTATGCTTTGGCGAAAAGAGTAGAAGCAGACCAACAGCGAGCTCGTGCCGAAGAGCAAAAATTGCTGGCTATCAAGCAAGAAAAATTAGCCAAAGAAAATGCCAAAGAAGCCATTAGGCAAAAAGAAGAAGCTGAAAAAGCCAAAGAAGAAGCCGAAGTGCAGAGGTATCGTGCCGAAATTGCTAAAATTGAAGCTGACCAGCAAAGAGAAGAAGCTGAAAAACAAAAAGAAATTGCCGAAAACCAAAGGCGGGAAGCTATCAAAGCCAAAGATGAAGCCAAAGCCAGCGAAGAACGAGCCAAAGAAAATGCCAAAATCGCCGAAGAACGCCGCAAAGAAGCCGAAGCCGCTACCAAAGAAGCCAATGTGCAAAAAAATAGGGCTAAAAATCAACGTTTGCTTTCTATTGCCCAAGCTATGGCTCTCAAATCTAAGCAACTTTCCGAAGACCCCGAACTACAAGCACTCAATGCCCAACAAGCCTATAAGTTTCATAGCGAAAACGGCGGAAGCAAATTTCACCCTGATATTTACCAAGGGCTTTATTACGCTATCCGTACCTACGAAGGAGAAGACTTTAACAAGCTAAAAGGACATACGGATTTCGTGAGAGCCATTGTTCCCGCTCAAACAGGTAAATATGTATATTCGGCTGGTAGTGCTGGCGAGGTGCTTCGTTTTGATTTGGAAAATACCAAAAAGCAGGGCGAACTCATTGTTAAAAATGCTTACGTCAATAAAACTATGGCTATCAGCTACGATGGGCAATTTCTGGCAGTAGCAGGCAATGCTAATAAAATTCAAATCTTTGATGTGAAAGGTGAAAATAAACGCTTACAGAATAATATAGTTTTGCCGCCCGAAATATCAGTTTGGTTTTTGGCATATCCTTCTCGCTCTAACGAAGGGATGGCTATTCTGGCTTCCAATAAAAAACTTTATTTTTACAATGGGAAAGAAGTAAAAACAATTGGCTCACCCAAAGAGCAAGTTACTTGTTTGGCGATTACTGCCGACGGCAAGCATATCATTACAGGAGATAACAAAGGACAGGTGATATTTTGGAATATACAAAACAATGAAGAAAAACTCTTTCTGACAGACAGCCAGCCCATAGCCGCTTTGCGGGTCAGCCATAATGGTAAATGGCTTGCAGTGGGTAATGAGCAAGGAAAATTACGATTGTATAATTTACAAAAGGAAAACGCCAAACCTATCAATCTTTTCGGACATAGTAGGCAAATAACAGATATTGTTTTTAGCAATGATGATGCTCAAATGGCTTCTGCGAGTATGGATAAAACCGTTAGGGTTTGGAATATGAATAACCTCAATAGCGAGCCAATGGTATTCAATGATTACAATACTTGGGTTACTACGCTGAGCTTCAATGCCGATGGCTCTAAACTTATTGCAGGTACGCGTGATAAAGTAGTAAGATTCTGGTACACAGAAATCAGCAAAATGAGCGATTATTTATGTGGCAAAATCAGAAAGAATATGAGTGATGAAGAATGGAAACGCTATGTAGCTGATGATGATGATGTACCTTATGAAAAAACTTGCGGCGATTTACCTAAACGCGAATAATCCCAAAAATAATTTTTTGTAATTGTTTAGGTATGAGTTTGCAGGAGTAAGGAAACAGGAAACAAGATTTTAGAAAATAGATGCCCGACAGAAAAAATGAGAGACAAAGCTCTTAAAGACTTGAACCTCAAAAACGCTGAACTTTTTGAACATAAACAATTTTAATTTTTTAGACTTAATTGGTGGCGGTAAAATATAGTGAAAAAGAAGCAAAAAATAGGATTTTAGAGAAAGGAAAAACTTTAACCTTCAATTCTCAAACCTTCATACTTTTTCAAACCGCAAACTTTCAAACTTTTTGAATGTAGATATTCCCCCAAAATAAACTTACTCCTATGCGTTTTCTGATTGGTATTTGTTTAAGCTACTTTATTTTTTTATGTTCTTGTTGGGCTCAAAACGAGGAAAAAGGTGAGGGGCAAAGCGATTGCTCCATAAAACTACAAGAAAGTGAAAATGCTTTTGAAGATGGCTCTTTGAGCAACTCTATTTTGCTTTTGAAAGATTGCTTGGAAAAAGGCGATTTCAATCAGGAAGAACGTGTAAGGGCATACAGGTTGCTCGCTATCATTCATTTATATCGTAATCAGGATAAAGAAGCCGAAGAGTTTATGCACCTACTCTTGCGTGCCAATCCTGAATATCGCTTGCGTCCTAATGACCCCGCCGAGTTTATTGAATTATACAGAAAATTTCGTATCCGTCCTTACCTTATTGTTGGAGGCAATTTAGGCGGAAATTTCTCTCAAATTAGCGTAAGCCAACTTTTTAGCACGGATAATCCTGTAAGTCAGGATATGCTTTATACCAATTTGTTTGGCTTTCAGTTTGGAGGAATTATCTCTCGTCCTATTACCAATTTTATTGAAGTAGTATTACAACCCAATTTGCTATCTCATCGCTATCGCTTTGAAGCACAATATTTTGGCTTTGCAAGATTGCTCGCCACCGAAACACAAATTCGCTTTGATTTGCCTCTTATTCTCAAATATAACTTCAAAAACAAGTATAATTTCAATTTACTTGGTATCAAGCCCTATGTTATGGCAGGTGCAACGCCTCATTTTTTAATATCCGCTTCTTTCAATGCTCAACGCAGCGATATCAACCAAGATGGAGATGTAGAGCGTTCCGTAGAGGGAAAAGCTATTTCAATGAAAGAGCTACGCAATACTTTGACATTTTCTGTTTTGGCTGGAATAGGCGTAGAATACAAAATAGGTTTAGGACATCTTTTCGCCGAATTGCGTTATCAAGCAGGTTTGAACAATATGGTAAAATCTGTCAATCGTTATATTTTACAAGAAGAAATCGCTCGGTATGGTTTTTTAGATAACGATTATACTTTAAGTGCTGTAATGCTTTCAGTAGGCTACAATTACCCGCTATACAACCCCAAAATTCAAAAAAGAAAATTGAAAAAGGTTTCCGAAGATATAAAAATTGAAAATCTTGATAAGTGAAAAATTGTGTAAATTATGAGAAAAATAAAACTGCCAAAAATTTACTCTACAATAATTGCTTGGGGCTTTATCTTCCTTCTGACTATCCTAACTACTTGCAAAGTGAAGCCCAAAGTAAATCTTGATAATTCGGGAACATTTTACAAAATGCTGGGGGCTTTTGGAGGGGCAGAAGCCTATGATGTAGTTGAAAATCCTGACGGTACTTTGCTTGTGGCAGGTTCTATCAATATCAAAGATTTCGCCGATGACGGAAGTGAGTTTGTTCGTACCATTGGCTATTTAGCCAAAACAGACGCTTTGGGAAATCTTTTGTGGGAAAAAAAGCTAAATGCCAGAGCCGCCAAGGCAATCTATCCAGCAAGCTCAGGAGGCTGGTATGTGGGTATTGATAGCACTTTTCAGGTAGGAAATACCTCTTATACCAATTTCGCTTTAATGAAAATGGATAATGACGGAAATGTGCAATGGGCAAGGAAATATCCCAATAATACTCGTTTTGAAAAGCTCAAAGGAATAGTAGTTTTTGAAGATATAGGCAATATTTATTTGCTCGGCGATTTTTCGGTTGCTGAAAATTCTACACAAGCCAAAATTTATTTGGTAATCACTGACTTAAATGGAAACTTTATCAATCAGAGCGAATATGGGACTTTTGGCGTGGTAACTCCAACAACGCCCGGTCCGAATCTTATTGGAAACGCCTTGAATGATAAATTTAGCAACAATTATCAAATTCTTGTCAGTGGTACTACGGAATTTTCAGGAGATAAAAAATTGGATATCAGGGTATTAAGAATGAGATTTACAGGGGGAAGTTTGGTTGCTACTGCCGATTTGACCAACCTTTTTGGTGGAATAGGGGACGATTTTGGTGAGCAAGTAATAACAACCGCAGATAGAAACTTGCTTGTTACAGGTACTATCAGTGCAGGAGAAAACGGAGGAAAAGATATTTATGTGGCTAAGATTAGAATTGCAAGAGAATTTGGAGATATATGGTCTGGTTGGGATATTGAGTGGGAAAAAAACTTGGGTGGCGGCGGAGATGACGAAGGCAAAACCATTACACAAATGGATAATGGCGAATTTTTAGTCGCAGGGAACGTAGCTACCATTGGAAATGCCAAAGATATATTGCTTTATAAGTTGGATTTTTTTGGAAATGTTGTATGGGAAAAGCAATTTGGTGGTACAAAAGATGATAAAGTGAGGCGTATCAAGCAATTGGCTAATGGCGATATTCTCATATTAGGTACTATTGGCTTTGAGCAAATTAGTATGATAGCCCTTATCAGAGCCGATAAAAATGGTAATTTGATAAGATAAATTTTTGCATTTCTTTTGAACGTAAATTCCTTGCCTTAGCGAATAGACGCATACCATTTCAAAATTTCGCTTACTACAAGGCTAGAAGTTGCTTGCACGCCTAAAATAATCCAAGAGGGTGTTAGATATTCCCAAATTCTCTCGGGGCGGGTATAGAGCCTAAAATGAGCAAAAGACCACCAACAACGCCATTCCGAGGCACAGGGTTTGCAACCATAGCAATATTGGGTGTCGTAATCAAAAAAAAGTTTAAGCCAAAAATATACAGGTATAAGCACTAAAATTGTAGCTATCAGTACCCAATTGTTGCGTTGTTTGGCTTTTTCGTGTGCTTTGGAAGCCGAAAGCAAATTGTCCGGGATAATGCTATGCCTCAAAATCCAGATACCTACGAGTGTGCCTATGCTTGCACCCACGTAAAAAAGATGTTCAAAAGTCCAAGATTTTTGAAGCCATTTTTGCTCCATTGCATAAGGCGTAAGCCAAGCAATATTTGCCCAACTTGCCAGCCAATTACACAAAGCAAAAACTACTAAAAACAACAAGAGGCGTGCAAACCAACGTTTGCGAAGGGTAGGAGCAAAAAATTCTGCATAAATATCTTTGAAAAATCCCCAAATGTTTTGCCCTGTTTCGTAGATTTTGTACCAAATTTGCTTTGAAAACCCAAATTTGGGCAAATCGTTCAGTTCGTATCGCCTCCTGCCTTGTGAGCTGTGTTCGGATTTGAAAAAAATTTCGCGTCTGCCCGAAGTTATCCAAATATATGGGGCGTAAAGGTGGTTATCATACGAAAAAGCCTGTTCTATGGCTTCCTCAAAGGTGCTTTCTCCAATACTGCTTTTTTTACATTCTACAATGCAAAAAGGCTTTTGGGATTCATCTAAAATGAGAATATCAACTCTTTTGTAGCTGGAACCCATTTTTACGGGGTATTCAAAGGCTATTCTTTCGGCGGGGTAGCGATAATGGTATAAAATTTTAGCATATATTTCGGCTCTTACCTGCTCTTCGGGGGTAAGTGGGAAACCTATGCCGCTGGTGGCATAAAAAATTTCGTTGTTGTAAAAACGGATAGCACCTTCTTTTTGTGCTTGCGAAAGGTAATGGCTCATTGATTTCCGATAAACTTACATTTCTTTTGCCAAAATAAGTATATTTTGACAAAGTTCTGCAATTTCTTTTTCACTATTGAAGGCGTGCAAGCATATTCGGATAATCTCTTCGCCTGCTTTTACCGTAGGCGAAAGCACAGGACGCACATCAAAGCCTGCCTCTTGCAGTTTTTTTGCAAAAAGTTTGGTTCTTTCGTTACCACCAATTTTAAGGATTTGAATAGGGGTGTAGCTTTCTTTGAGTTGGATTGAGGTGTGGGATAAATTTTGCAGAGCTGTTCTGAAAAAAGTAATTTTTTGGTGTAAATCTTCTTGCAAATGCAAGTTTTCGGCAATGTATTCAAAGGCTTTGCGAATATGTACGTAGCTATGCAAAGGCAGAGCCGTGGTATAGATAAAAGCTCTTGCAAAGTTGATAAGGTAATCTATCAGTATTTTTGAGCCTGCTACACAAGCACCGTGCCCGCCAATAGCTTTGCCAAAGGTGTAAATCCTTGCAAAAATATCTTGATGCACATTTTGGGCAATGCAGTATCCTTCGCCCGAGTTTCCATAAATGCCTGTACTATGGGCTTCATCTACGATTAAATAAGCCTCATATTGCTTGCAGAAACCAATGATTTCTGGCAAAGGGGCTATATCGCCGTCCATAGAATAGACACTTTCTACTACAACAAAAATATTGCTATACGATTTTTCTTGGGCTTTTTGAAGTTTTTTTTCCAAATCTTCTAAATCGCTGTGCCGAAAGTAGTAGCTTTGGGCAAGGCTCAAATGTTTACCTTCTCGCAGACTTGCGTGCAAAAGTTCATCACAGAGAATAATATCGTTTTTTTGAGGAATAGTTGCCAAAATAGCAGTATTTAGCTGATAGCCCGAATTAAACACCAAGCAGGCTTCTGCCTGAAAAATTTGGGCTAAAAATGCCTCCAAGTCCAATACGTAAGGGTGAGTGCCTGAAAGCAAACGAGAGCCTGTTGCTCCCAAATGGGGTTGGGGCAGTTGGTTGAGTGTGTTTTCAATATTTTTTTGCAAAACGCTGTTGCGAGCCAGTCCCAGATAGTCGTTAGAACTGAAATCAATGAGGGAACTTTGAGGTGTTAATACCCGAAAGTTCCCTTCTTGCTTGCGTTTTTGGAGTTTTTCTTGAAGTGCTTCTAAAAGTCGGTTCATTATTTTTACATACTTTCTGCTACCACTTCTTGTACCTGTGGAATCATACGTTTCAAGAGGTTTTCTATTCCTGCTTTCAGTGTAATAGTAGATGAAGGGCAACCACTGCAAGAGCCTTTGAGGGCAAGCACTACTTTGCCTGTGGCATCATCAAAGCTATGAAAATGAATAGCACCGCCATCAGTTTCAACGGCAGGTCTTACGTATTCTTCCAATACTTTTTTTATTTGTTTTACCACTTCGCTGTCGTTTTCAGAGGCTTGCAGATTGTTGTTTTCTTGCAAAAGCTCTACACTGAAAATGGGTTTTTCTTGCTCCAAATATTCTTGAATATGCAATTTGACTTCGCGAGCTATGTCCATCCAATCGTAGCCTTCTTTTTTGGTAACGGTGATAAAATTATTCATTACAAAAACTCTTTCTACGAAGGGGAATTTTTCAAAAAGTTCGGTGGCAAGTGGAGATTTTTCGGCGGCGGTGCGGTCAGGAAAATCAAAACTTTCGTTTTCGGGAGTAAGCATATAATTGATAACAAACTTCAAAGAAGCAGGGTTAGGACTTGCCTCCGTATAAACATTCAGATAGCGTTTGGGTTTTATTACTTGTTCCATAACTTAAAAGTTGAAAGTTCAGGGTTCAAAAAGTTAAAGGTTAAAGTTTATAGCAGACCAAAATAAAAAAATCAAAAACTTAATTGATAGAATAAACTACTTTGTACTCACTACTCATTACTCATTACTCATTACTC
>NZ_JBRCWE010000044.1:0-15524 GCF_053497555.1 Raineya sp.
ATGAGCTTTGCCGATAAGTTCTTCGCGAGAATATTTGGAAATGCGGCAAAAAGTATCATTCACAAAGGTAATAGTGCCAAACTTATCCGTTTCAGAAACAATAGCGGCGGCATTGAGCAGATTGGTGCGAGCTTCTATTTCTGCTGATAGTCTATCTATCTCTTCTTCGCGACGAGCTATATCTTTATGAATAGTCTTCAAAAGTAATTTC
Source organism: Raineya sp. (assembly GCF_053497555.1). Classification (NCBI taxonomy): domain Bacteria; kingdom Pseudomonadati; phylum Bacteroidota; class Cytophagia; order Cytophagales; family Raineyaceae; genus Raineya; species Raineya sp. The sequence goes on from NZ_JBRCWE010000044.1 coordinate 212, forward strand.
ATTTTCTCTTCTGTACTTTGATAGTTTGCCTGCATTTCTTTCAAAAGAAACACTTTGTAAAATTTCCCCTTTTCATATTCAAAGGTGCTTTCAATCATTTCTGCTAATACTTTTTGCCCATCTAACTTTTTGATACTAACAACATTGGTATTGGTTTCAGATTTGAAGGGCAAAATTACATACTGCGACAAAGACGTATTACGCAAATCTACCGAAGTAGCACTGAAAAGTTGTAGAGCCGCAGGATTCGCATAGATAATTTTCTCTTCTCCTGTGGTAATTACGATAGGCTGATGGATATTTTCAAAAATATCCTTCGCCGCTTGTGGTGTTGTAAAAGCGTTCATAGGAATGAAAATAGTTTAGGTACAAGAAAAAAATGGATATTTGTATTAAGGCGCTAAGTATTTTTCTACTTGCATACCTCTTTTGATAAGGTCGGTGATATCAATTCTTACACCGATATATTTGTAAGGTTTGCCCTCGCTATCCAGTACGCCGCCAATGGTAGCAATTACCCAGTAAGGCGTTCCGTCTTTGGCTCGGTTTTTTACGATACCTTGAAAGATTTTCCCTGCTTTGATGGTATCCCACATTTCCTTGAAAACGGCTTTAGGCATATCGGGGTGGCGAACAATGTTATGAGGCTTTCCAATGAGTTCTTGGGGCGTGTATTTGGCTATTCGGCAGAAGGTATCATTTACAAAAGTAATAGTGCCGTACTGGTCAGTTTCAGAAACAATAGCGGCGGCATTGAGTATTTGAGTACGTGCTTCTATTTCTGCTGAAAGTTTATCAATCTCTTCCTCTCTGCGGGCTATATCTTTATGAATGGTTTTGAGCAAAAGTTTTATTTTTTCTTCTGAACTTTGGTATTGCGTTTGCATTTCTTTAAGCAAAATAATTTTATGAATTTTGCCTTCGTATTCGGCAAGGCTTTCTATGGCTTCTACCAAAATAGTTTTATCGTCATCAAGTTTTTTTATGTTGGCAATGCCTTTACCTTCCTCTCTTTTGTAAGAAGCAGTAAGAAAGTTTTTCAAAGGAGCATTTTTTACATCTACCGAAGTAGCATTGAGCAATTGGAGTGCCGCAGGATTGGCATAAATCAAGTTATCCAATTCGTTAGCAATCAGTACAGGCTGATGAATATTTTCGAATAGTTCTTTTACAGGGCGTAAGGAAGTGCGGGGTGTGTCCATAGTGGCTTTTGTTTTATTTGCACTACAAAAATAATATAGTTGTAACGGAGATTGAAATGAAAAAACTCACACGCTTCAATGATAAAAATCAAAAAAAGTGTAAATTTGAAAGGTAACTGCTAAACCTATGGAAAATATATCCACTGAAAAACAAATTGAACTATTAGAACAAAATTTGCACAAAGTAAAAGGCAAATTTACATTAGCAGATGCTTCTGCTATTACGGGAGTGCCTATAGAATATGCTCGCGAGGCTCTTAATGCCCTAATGAGCAAATATTTTTGCCATTTGCAAGTAACAGAAAACGGCGATTTGATTTATGATTTTGGTACTTCACCTACGCGTCGTGATGCCAAAACTTTTGCCGAATATTTCAAAGATTTTCAGAACTTTTTGTGGAAGGCTTTCAAGATATTTTTCAAAGCCTGGATAGCGGTTACTTTGGTAGTGTATTTTACCATTTTTGTAATCATTCTGCTGGCAGTTATTATTGGAAATTCGAGCAGTGGAAAAGGTAATAAAAAATCGGATAGAGGTGGAGGAATGTTGTTTAGGCTTGTGATTGATATTCTTTACACTATTTTCAGGTGGCAAACTATCCAAGAAGCAACTTATTACGAAAAAGACCGCTACGGTTACCCTTACAAAACCTATAAGCCGCAAGAAAGTAATCTTTTTTCTAAAAAAGAAAATAATCCAAAAGCCAACAAAAATTTTATTAGTGCAGTTTATGATTTTGTATTCGGACCGCCTCGCCTGAATCCCGAACCGCTGGCTAATCAGAAAGAAGCCGCCGCTTATGCAAGAAAAAACAAAGGTGTAATGGTGCTTGCAGAATTTAAGGCTCTTACAGGCTTGAATAATGAAGAAGCCGAAAACTTGATGACTGACTGCATTGCTCGCTACAATGGCTCCGCAGAAATTAGCCCCAATGCTGTTTTGTATGCAGATTTTTATGAGCTTACTCGTAGTCAAACTCAAGCCGAAGATGCTCCTATTATTTTTTATTGGGACGAGTACGAGCCTGAATATGTACTTACAGGCAACACAGCAGGAAAAAATACTTGGATAGCCTTTATGAACGGCTTTAATTTGTTTTTTGCACTCCTGATGTTAGGAGGCTACGAAGATTTTGGCAAGGATATGGGAATAAGTCCGGATATTATTTATTATGGATTGGGAGTAGTGCCTTTGGCGTTTTCAATTATTTTCTTTGCTGTACCAATTTTTAGATATTTTGCTCTTATTCCTAAAAGAATACAAAGGCACGAGAATAATATCCGTAAGCGTATTGCGAAAGTTATTTATCAGATAGGCTCTAAGAGAGATTTGAGCACGAATGAAATTCTTGCAGAAGTAAATAAAGCCGAAGGTTTGGAAAAACTTTCCCAAGCACAAGTGGAAAAAATTATGAGTAGAATGATTATTGATTGGGGTGGCGAAGCCAATGCTCAAAATGACGGAACGCTGGTGTATTCATTTTCGCAAATGCGAACAGAACTACAAGAAATCCAGCAAATCCGCTTAAAAAGAGTTGATGAAGGTTTGGGAAAAATCTATTTTGATACAAATAATTGATAAAAAAATTTGGTATTTATCAGAAATTGTTATACATTTGCACCTCATTTTAGAAAAGCAGAAAAATAGCAATATTTATGAAAAACGCATTGCTTCAAGCTGTGGAAGCCGAAGTGCTTGCCAAGCGTGCCGATATACCTGATTTTAAGGCGGGTGATACTGTGAATGTGTATGTAAAAATTAAAGAAGGAAACAAAGAGCGTATTCAGCAGTATCAGGGGGTAGTTATTCAAAGAAAAAATACCAACAGCATCAACGAAACTTTCACGGTGCGTAAAGTTTCAAATGGTGTAGGGGTGGAGCGTATTTTCCCAATTTTTTCACCAAGTATAGATAAAATTGAAGTTATTCGTAGAGGAAAGGTACGCAGAGCAAGAATTTACTACCTTCGTGGCAAAACAGGTAAAGCGGCTCGTATCAAAGAATTACAATCATAAGATTTTCTTTCATTTGTCAAGACCTTACGAACCTACAAGTTCGCAAGGTCTTGATTTTTTACAAAAGCAGTTGAGCTATCTCCTCAGCTACGGTAGTTCCAATTGCCACGCCCATACCATTCAGAGCTACACCAACAGCAATATTTTTGGTACAACATTCTACAATCGGCTTACGATTGGGGGTAAATGCCATTATACCAGCCCAAGTTTGTTCTATTTCAAAATCCTGATTAGGAATAATAAGCGTTTGTAACTTTTCAATTAAATTGTTGATGATTTTGGGTGTATTTTTGAGTTCGGTGGAGGTTTCTCCTTCAAAATCCAAATTTCTGCCTCCTCCAAATAAAATTTGGTTCTTGCCTACATTACGAAAATAGTAAAATCCTTCGTCAAAATGAAAATTCCCCTTGAACAAAAGTTTTTTCAAGGGTTTGGTAACCAAAACCTGCCCTCTGCCCGGCTTTACGGGGTAATGAGAAAAAAACTGCCCCACAAAACCATTGTTGCAAATAGCTACTTTTTTTGCATAAAAAGAAATTTCCTGATTAACAAGCACTTCTACACCATTTTCAAAATCTCTGAACTGATTTACATTACAACCATTCAAAATTTTTACTCCTTTTTTCTGCACATATTCCATCAAGGCACTGATGAGCTTGCCTGAATGTAATTGCCCTTCAAAGCCATTGTAAATGAGCATTTTGGCAAGACTTTCGTTAAAGCCAAATTGAGCAATTTGCTTCTGTGGGCTAATATGAAAGACTTTTTCTTGGAAAATAGGATTTAAAAGTTTATTCAGATACTCAACTTTTTGCTCAAAGTTTTCGGATATTTCCAAAATAATTTCATAACTGCCCGCTTGTTTGTATTCCATTTTTTTATCTGCAATACGCTTTCGTAAAGCCAGCAAGCCTCTCCAACGTTTTTCTACAAGCTCCAGCATAGCTTTTTCGCCTACTGCTTCAATATCGGCAAGCAATTCGGTAGGTTTGCCAAAGCAAGCAAATCCTGCATTTTTTGTGCTTGCTCCCGAAGGGAAAACACCTTTTTCTAAAATCAGGACTTTGGATTTTGGCTTTTTTTCTACCAAACTTGCCGCTACCGACAAGCCCACCAAGCCACTACCTACAACAATGTAATCGTATTTTGTGAAACTCTCTTTTTCCCAATAGCTGAGCATATATTTGTGGTTATGAAATTTTCAAAATATTCACAAAAATTTTCACGAAATTACGAAAATTTCGTCATAATTTTATGCAAGGGTATTGGGTTTTGTTGTAAAACATAAAAGCCAGCACTTTCGTACTGGCTTTGCTTCAAAGGAAATTTTTATTACGAAGGTCTTTTCTTAGGGTTTGCTTTGCGGGTAGAGTCTGCATTTTCGGGGCGTTTTTTCTTACGAGCCGTATCGGTTTGCTTTTTAGCATTCTGAGCCTCTTGCAAAGTTCGCAAAGCGTTATCAACATTGGTTTCAGCGGTACTTAAAGTGCTGTTGGCATCTTTGATAAGTCGGTAGGCTTGGTCGGAAGATTTATCGCCACGAGTCAGCATTTTTTCCACTTGGGCAATGGTTTCTTTGGTTTGGTCGCTGAGACGGATGATTTCACGCAAATCTCTCTTGTCTATTTCTACACGGGGGGAAGTAGAAAGGTCTATCAATTCACGTGATTTGCGTTTCATTGTTTCCATACGGGTTTCCAAATTGCTCAACTCATACACAAATCCTTGCGTAAAAGTATAGTTGGCATCAGACATTTTCTTGATTTTTTCTTCTTCATTGCCAATGCCTTGGGCTTCTTTCCATTTGGCTTCGGCTCTTTTTAGTTCATCGTCCAATACAGAGGCAAAAGCAGGATAAGTAGCTCGTAATTTTTTAAGTTTGGAAACATTAGCTTCCCAATTACGGGTTTCACCTTCTACGGTTTTTTTGCAAGCCCATAAAGTTACAAGGGCAAACAGAAATAGTGCTATTTTTTTCATACAAATTTGTTGGTTTAATACGGCTTCAAGTTGTAAAAAAAAAATGGCTTCGTATTATGCTTTTTTACGATAAATGTCTTTTTTTTGACGAAAATGCCTTTTGAAACAATGAATGCGTGAAATTTCTTTACCAAAAACACACAAGTTCTTAAAAAATATCTTTAATTTGCGGCAGGCTTAGTTTGTTTTCCAATGAAAATTTTTCGGGCAGTTCTACTCATATTTTGGAGTGCTTTTCTGACAGCAGCCTTGCAGTTTAGGCTTACAGAAATCCCTTTTTTGAAAAATTATGTACCTGAAAAATTGGCTTCAGCTCCGCCTTTGGGGAGGTTTTTAGACCCCTTCAATGGATTTTGGCAAAATGCAGAAGCCAAAAAGCGTCCTACGGATATCAAGATACAAGCCCCAGAACTAAAAGATAAAGTAGAGATTTGGTTGGATAGCCGACTGGTGCCGCATATTTTTGCTCAAAACGACTATGACCTCTATTTTGCACAAGGCTATATGATTGCCGCTGAAAGGCTCTGGCAAATGGACTTTCTGACACGTTTCGCCGCAGGCAGGTTATCAGAAGTTTTAGGTGAAAAAGCCCTTGAAATTGACCGCTCCCAACGCCGAATGGGTATTTTGTACTCAGCCGAAAGAACCCTTGCAAATTTGAAAGATAGCACTTCTCGAATGGTTTTGCAGGCTTATGCTGATGGGGTAAATGCTTATATCGCTTCGCTGAAACCTCATCAACTCCCTTTGGAATACAAAATTTTAGACTATTCTCCCGAGACTTGGTCGCCGCTGAAATCTGTGTTGATGCTCAAATATATGGCTTATGACCTTTCTATTGCTTATACTGATGATTTTGCCAACAGCCTTGCCGCTTCAATGTATTCAGAAAAAGCCATAGATAGCCTTTTCCCTAATGTGCCGTTTCGCATAGAGCCTGTTATTCCTCAAAAAACACCTTTGGATTTCAAACCATTGAAAAAACCCCAAAGACCGCCCAAATATGATTCCATCAGTAGGGCTTTACATCAAAATTTGAAAGAACTGCAAAGTCTATTGCAAGCCCAAGCCACAGGCGAAAAAGTAAAAGGTAGCAATAATTGGGCTATTGGAGCTAAAAAAAGTGAAACAGGCTTTCCTATTCTTGCAGGAGACCCCCATTTGAGCCTAAAACTGCCATCCATTTGGTACGAAATGCAACTCGTTAGCCCTACTTGTAATGTGTATGGGGTAACTTTACCCGGCACGCCTACTATTGTAATAGGCTTTAATGAAAAAATTGCTTGGTCGCTTACCAATGCTTATACCGATGCTTCCGATTTTTTCCAAATTCGTTTCAAAGACGATAAGTTGGACGAATATTGGCACAATGGTACTTGGAAAAAAACAATGACACGCAAAGAAACTATCAAGGTAAGAGGTTTAGAAAAAGAAATACCCGAGTACATTCGTTACACACATCACGGGGCTATTATTTTGGAAACCCCCGCCAAATTGGTTGCAGGTGAGCCGAATAAACTCTATTCTTTGGAAGTCCCTTACAGACACGCTTTACGTTGGACAGCCCACGACACTACCACTAACGAAATTATTGCTTTCTACAAACTCAACCGAGCTACCAATTACAGAGAATTTCAAGAGAGCTTTACGACTTTTGGCTATCCTACTCAAGTAGTGGCATATGCCGATGCCGATAAAAACATTGCTTTGCAAGTGATTGGCAAAATTCCTTTACGTTGGAATGGGCAAGGCAAGTATGTTTTAGATGGTTCTAATGCCGCTTACGAATATCAGGAGTTTATTCCTTATAGTCAGAACCCCAAAGTTTTTAACCCCGAGCAGCAATATGTAGCTTCTGCAAATCAACTTATCACCGATACACTCACGTATCCGTATTACTTGGGTTACGAGTATGTTTCGCCCGAAAGAGCTATTCGTATCAATGAACGCTTGCGTTCTTGGGCGAAAGTGAAATATGAACAAATGCGAGAATTGCAAAATGATGTTTTGGGCATACACGCTCGCGAGTTGCTTCCTGCTTTGTTTTTGCTTTTAGATAGCACAAAAGTTTCAAAGGAGGGACAAAAAGTTTTGCAAATCCTAAAAAAGTGGGACTACCTCTACAAAGCCGAATCGCTTGGAGCTACTTGTTTTGAGGTATGGTATGATGAACTTCGCAAAGCCATTTGGGCTGATGAATTGGGTAGTATTTCACATTATCCTGCCACCGACCAGCTGATTAGGCTCGTTTTGAAAGATACAGCTTCCCATTGGATTGATAACAAAAACACCAAAGATATCAAAGAAACTTTGAAAATGCTTGTACAAGAAAGTTTTGAAAAAGCCACCCAAACATTGCAAGGTAAGCATCAGGGCAATGATGAAAATTGGGCTTGGGGCAAATACAAAGGCTTTGAACTGAAACATTTGCTTATCCCGAATTTGGGTATCAAGAACCTTGTTACATCAGGCTCTAAACGTACCGTAAATGCCACTGGTAGCGACCACGGACCTTCGTGGCGTATGGTAGTGCTATTAGGTGCAAATACCCCTAAGGCTTATGGGATTTATCCGGGCGGGCAGTCGGGCAATCCGGGCAGTTTTTACTACGACAATATGGTAGAAAATTGGCGTTTGGGCGAGCTGGAAGAGTTGATTTTCCTTAAAAATACCCAAAGCCGTAACCCAAAAATTCTGACCAAAATTGTAATGGAGAGAAACTGATGCAAAAAATCGTCATCAAAAAGTTTGGTCCTTTACAAGAAATTGACCTTGATGTCAAAGATGTAATGCTTTTTATAGGTTCGCAAGCTACGGGTAAAAGTACCATTGCTAAAACAATTTTCTTTTTCAAATCCCTAAAAGACGATTTGTATAAATTTTTTGTAGAATCTTTTGAAAAAAATAATTTTGATAAGCCATTAGGCAGTTTTGCTAGAGCCATTCGGCAAAAATTTCTCAATTACTACGGAGCAAGTACGTATCTTGAAAATATTGAGTTGCAATACTTTTATAGCCAAGAAGTATGGATAAAAATAGATTTAGAGAAAAATAACAAATTCATAACCCCACAATTCAGTAAAATTTTCAGAGATTTTTTTAATGAATTATCATCAGATATACAGAGTTTTGCCCAAAAATACCATAGTCGGAACATATCCTTGCTTTCCAGCAAAGATTTGCAGGAGATGGCAGAACAAAAAAATTATTTTTTCAAAAAAATGCTAGAGACTTGTGAAGGACTTTTTCAGGATAGCCGAGAACTTATCTTTATACCTGCGGGCAGAAGTCTGTTAGCAGTGCTATCAGAACAATTACAAAATATAAAAACCCGAAATTTAGATTTTCTTACCCGAAATTTTCTTGAAAAAATTAGTCTAATTAGACCTTTTTTCAGAAAATCCTTGCAGGAAATTTCAATGGAAAGAAAAGAGTTTTATGGATTAGAAAAGGAGCAAATTAAAAGGTTAGACCTTGCCATTGCAACCATTGAAAAAATATTAAAAGGGCGTTATCAGTCGGATATTGGCGGAGAGAGAATTTTTTATAGCAAAAATCAATATGTCAAGCTCAATTTTGCTTCATCAGGGCAACAAGAAATTTTATGGATTTTGCTCTTACTATTTCTTGCAATTTTAGAAGGTAAAAGTGTATTTGTGGTTATTGAAGAGCCAGAGGCACATCTTTTCCCTGAAACTCAAAAGGAAATTGTTAATTTAATAGCGTTGTTAGTGAATCAGACTGCTTCGCAAGTTATCATAACAACGCATAGTCCTTATATTTTGGCATCCTTGAATAATTTAATGTTGGCACATAGAGCCGCAAAGTTCAATCCGGAAAAAGTGGCTGAAAAAATTTCCAAAGAATTTTGGTTAGAAAACTCGCTTATTTATGCAGGTTTAGTAGAAAAGGGAAAAATAAACGATATTCTTGATAAAGAGCTTCATTTTATACAACAAGAAAAATTAGATGCTATTTCGCAGGTTATCAATGAGGAATTTGATTTTCTATTTCAAATTGAAAATTCATAAAAAAGATGTCTTGCCAGCCTTTTGTAAAATGCTATGATTTCGTAGCCGAAAAGCGAAAAATTGTAACTTTTACCGATAAAAATTCTAAAACTACTTTTATTTTTGAAAATGAAAAGCAAGATGAACTTACCAAATATCGTGTAGATGGCTGTTTGATTGATGAAAAGGACTCAAAATGTGATTTTTTATTGCTAAATTGCACGCAACAAAAGTCTTATTTCATTGAGCTAAAAGGTTCAGATTTGCTGAAAGCAATCGCCCAAATTGAGCGTTCTATTGAAGTTTTGCATAGCCATTTTCAAAATTTTGCCGTTGAGGCAAGAATTGTGCTTACACGTACCAATACAACAGACCTCAAAAGCACCAAACTTGTAAAATTTGAAAAAAAGTTAAAAGAATTAAATGGTAGCCTACGAAGGCAAAATAAAGAAATGAGAGAAATCAATTAGCCTAAAACTTTTTCTAATGAAATACAAACGAATACTTTTGAAACTTAGTGGAGAAGCTCTTGCAGGCGATAGGCAGGAGTATGTTATCAATCCGCAGATTTTGGAGCGTTATGCCAAAGAAATCAGAAAGGTGGTAGAAAAAGGCGTACAAGTAGCTATTGTAGTAGGGGGAGGCAATATTTACAGAGGTTCGGAGGCAAATGTTTCGGGTATTGATAAGGTACAAGGCGACTATATGGGAATGCTCGCTACTGTTATCAATGGAATGGCTCTGCAAAGTGCTATTGAAAAGCAGGGTATTTATACTCGTTTGATGTCCGCCATTCGGATAGAGCAAGTGTGTGAGCCTTTTATCCGCCGAAGAGCTATTCGCCATTTAGAAAAAGGACGTGTCGTGATTTTCGCCGCTGGCACAGGTAATCCTTACTTTACTACCGACTCCGCCGCTTCTTTACGTGCCATTGAAATTGAAGCCGAAGTAGTGCTCAAAGGCACCAAAGTAGATGGCATCTATACCGCAGACCCAATGAAAGATGCTACGGCTACTCGGTATGCCAATCTTACTTTTGACGAGGTGTATCAGAAAGGCTTGAATGTAATGGATATGACAGCTTTCACGCTTTGCAAAGAAAACAATTTGCCGATTATTGTGTTTGATATGAACCAAGAAGGAAATCTTTTGCGTATCGTAGAAGGCGAGGAGGTGGGAACTCTCGTGGCTATGGAAGCCAATTAGTTGTAAAACAAAGGCTTGTATCTTATTGCTTACAGAAAAATCAGTTTTTAATTTTTCCAAAATAGTGTATTGTATGTACAATTTTACTCTTTTTTTGCACTCTTGGTCGCGTTGGTTAGTTTTAATTTTGGCAGTAATTGCTATTTTCAAGGCTATGGCGGGTTGGCTTGGTAAGCAACCATTTAGCAAGCAAGATAATATTTTGGGAGCGTCTTTTGTGGGTTCTATGCACTTGCAACTGCTTTTAGGCTTGATTTTGTACTTCTTTTTAAGCCCTATGGGACTTAACGCTATCCAAACGGTAGGAATGAAAGAAGTAATGAAAAGCCCTTTGTATCGCTATTGGGCAGTAGAACATCTGACAACAATGCTTCTGGCTGTGATTTTGGCACAAGTGGGCAGAATACAAAGCAAAAAAGCCTCTACCGATTTATTAAAGCATAAAAAAGCCTTCATTTTTTATACGATTGCTCTTGTGTTGGTTTTGAGCCGAGTGCCTTGGGATAGGCTGGGTAGAGGATTGTAATATTTGCTAATTATTTACGTTCAAAACGTTGGGAGTTTTGAAGTTCAACACTTTAGGAACTTGCCTGATAGCAATTATCTAAAATCCTGTTTCCTTACTGCAAATTAGACCTAAACAATTACAAATTTTGAATAGCAGTTTGGTTGGGTATAAAAATGTGGGGTTTGCTTCTTTTTCAACCATAGAGAGGCAAATTCCTTTTTTTGTTTTGCTTTTGCTTCTTTTTTCAGAAAAGATATTTGCCCAAAAAGTCTTAAAACTACATTTTCGACCATTTCAGGCTTATTCTTATCAAGAAAAATTTCCCGATTCGGTTTCAAGAGAAAGCTATTTGCAAAATTTTTTGCAAGAAATCAGGCAAAAAGGCTTTTGGTATGTTCGTATTGGAGAAAAACAATATCAAAATGAAACTTTGCTTGTAGAAATACAAATGGGTGAGCGTATTCATTGGAAAGAGCTACGTCAGGGAAATGTAGAAAAGACTTTTTTGGAAAAAATCCATCTTGCCAATTTCTCTCAACAGCCTTTTGATTATGAGGAGTTTCGCAAAATTACCGAAAAAATTCTTTCAAATGCCGAAAACAAGGGCTATCCCTTTGCTCAAGTGTATTTAGATAGCCTGCAAATAGAAAACAATCAGGTATCGGCAAGTTTATTGATGCAAAAGGGCTTTTTTGTAACTTGGGATACAATAAGCCTGAAGGGTAATTTGAAAATCAAGCGTAAATTTTTAGAAAAATACCTTCAAATCCGAAAAAATGAGCCTTACAGCCAGCAAAAACTTCAAAAAGCAGAAAAATTACTCAAAAATTTAGGATTTGTAACTTTTCATAAACCTACTGAAATTGTCTTTGAAAGTCAGCAGGCGAAACCTGTTTTTTATCTCAATCAGGGGCAGAGCAATGCCATAGACGGAGTGCTTGGTTTTATGCCCAATGAACTCGCCCCGCAACAACTCTTGCTTACAGGGCAAGCTCAAATTCGCTTACGAAACCTATTCAATTCAGCCAAAAGCCTTGAATTAGAGTTTCAGCAAACCAAACCTCGCCACCAGTTGCTTAATGTTTTTTACAAACACCCCGTTCTTTTGGGTTCTCGCTTGCAAGGAGAATTTGATTTCAAACTCTTACGAGAAGATACCAATTTTGTCAATATTTATCGGAACATTCGTTTCGCCTATCTTTTGAACGAAAAATCCTTTTTGAAGTTTTTTGGTGGTTGGCAAACCTCACAAACAGGTTTTACACCCAAACCCAACAATCCTTTACCTCTTAGCCAAGAAACACGCTACAATTTCTATGGAATAGGTTACGAATGGAATAGCACGGACAATCTTTTTTTACCTAAAAATGGCTTACACTTTTTTGGGCAGGTGCAAATAGGCAACAAAATAATTACACCTATTCCTTTTCTACCCGATAGCCTTTACCAAAATATTGAACTCAACTCTTTACAAACGGCTTTGGAAGGGCAGTTTCATTACTACAAAATGCTTAATCGCAAAAATGGTATGTATGCACGCTTGGGGGGAGCAAAGTTATTTAATCCGAATTTGGTGCAAAATGAATTGTATCGTTTGGGGGGCTTGCTCAATTTGCGAGGGTTTAATCAGAATTTTTTCTTTGCCTCGGCTTACTTGCTTGGCACTTTGGAATACCGCTTTTTTTGGGAAGAAGAAGCCTATTTTTTCTTTTTCTACGACCAAGCCTTTTTGCAAACGCAAATTTTACAAAATCGCTCACAAGAAACCCCTTTGGGCATAGGCGGGGGGATTAGCTTTCGCACCAAAGGGGGGATATTTAACCTAACGTATGCTTTGGGAAAATCTGAAACTCAAAATTTGAGCGTAGCTAAATCTAAAATACACTTCGGATTTACAAGCAGATTTTAGAAGCGTTTCAAACTCGTAGAGCGAAACTCTCCGTCAGTAATTTGCAATTCTGCTCCCGAGTCATTGACTACCGTACCATAAAACTTTCCTGCATAAACCTTTTGCACCGTATCTATTTCGGTAATAGTGAATTTGCCATTTTTGAAAGAGTAAGTATCAAAGGTGTTGCTATATTTGGGATAATAAAGACCATAAGCCTTGTTCGGGCTATTGGTAGCTCCTGTAAGTAAGAGGTCGTATTCGCCTACTTGGGTGGCATTTACATTGATGTTGATAGTTTTTTCGTTTTGGTGCATATTGCTGGTGATATTGCAGGTAAGCATAGAGCCTACAAGATTGCCGTAGCTTGCATTCCAAGCAGAAGTTTCTACCAATACGCCATTGACTTTGAAACGCACAAAGCTATTGGGGTTTGTGCTTGGCTCATTGTTGCTTTTTTTGCCACAAGCAGAAAGAATACTAACGAAAACGACAAGAGAGAGGATTTTTTGAAACATAATTGTGAGATTTAAGGGTTAAACTTACGCCAAACTAACATCAAAATTTGTGCCAAAGTAAAAAAAGCCTTTCCACAAGAAAGGCTTTTTTCCGTATGAAAAAGTGTTAAACAGGTGTTTGAATAACCAAGTATCTATTCTCGTACATAGATACTTTTTCCGCTGTAAAGGTAACCAAAAAATTAGCAAAAAAGTTAAAAAAAATCTTGAATTTGTCCTAAAATGCTTACAGGCGTTAAAATAAGCACAATTTTGGGATAAAATTTAGGTTACATTATCAATTTGCCAAATATTGATGGTTCTATCATCACTGCCGCTCAGAAGCCACTGAGTAGCTTTGTGCCAAAGCAATTTATTGATAGAAGTGCCGTGTCCGGCGTGGCGGGCTTTATCAATTACTTTCAGCAGTTTGAATGTTTGACTATCCCAGATTTTAATAGATTTATCCATACTGCCCGTAGCAAAATACTTTCCACAAGGGCTACTAACTATATGATTGATAGCAAACAAGTGGGCAGGAATATCCTCTACGAGAGTATAGTTTTGGACTATATCCCATATTTTTAGGTGGGCATCTCTTCCGCCACTGATGAGGTATTTTCCACAAGGGCTATACATCAGCGAAAAAACCGAATTTTTATGAGCTTGCCATTCGTACAAGCGTTTTTTTTGCTTTACATCAAAAACTCTGATATGATAATCGCTGTAACCTACGGCTAAATGCCTATTTTCGGGGTGCAAAGCTAAAGAGCGTGCAGAAAGCATACTATCCAGAAAGGTGTGCTGAATACGCCAATTTTCTATATCAATCATTTGCACAGAGCCATCGGCATTGGCGGCGAGCAGATAGTTTTCGTAGTGTTTGAGGTCAAAAATAGCATTTGAGGTGGTTTTAAGTGTTTTTTTTTCTCGCATTTGGTTTATATCAATCCAATGCAAGCCTTGCATATTTTGCCCAATAATGAGGGATTCGTATTGAGGAATACTGAGTAGAGCATAAACAGAATGAGGAACTTGTGCAACCAACTTGCCAATTTCGGGCTTTTGTAAGTCCCAAATGGCGATGAGACCATCGCCACCAGCCGAAAAAAAATGATAGTCGCTAATACCTTTTTCCAAACTATACACACAATCGCGATGCCCCGTGAGGGTATTTATTTTCTGAGCATTGAGCCTTTTCATTGAAATACTTTTTTGCTACAACAACAAAAAAACCTCATAGGTTTGCAAGCCTATAAGGTTTTGGTAAAATGACTATAAGTTTGTAGTAAAATTTACATTCAAAAATGCAGAAGGTTTGAAGGTTCAAGAGTTTGATAGTTCAAAGTCTTGTTTCTTTCCTCTGTGGAAGGTTTATTAAGAAGCATCGGCTTCGTTTTCATCAGCATCTGTTTCGCCCGTGATGCCCTGTTTCCACTTTCTATAACGGGCAGAAATTTTACGGGCAATTTTTTCGTAATTTTTCCAATTATCCTCTACGTGGTAAATGGAAGGCAAATCGGCGGCAAGGGTTCTTTCGTAGTCTTTTTTGTATTTACCACTTTGGTAATAATACTGACAAAATTCGTTTCCTTCTTCATTGAAAAGCTCCGAACCCAAATAGCCGTCCCATACAGCACTGAGAATTGAGCAACTGATTTGCCTACGGCGAAAACGCAAAATTTGTAAAGCCGCTTCTTCTTCAAAGAAATCGCTGTACAAATCATTTTCGCAAATCCAGCCTAAAAACATTCCTATATGTACATACGCCTGCTCAATAGGCAAGACACTGGGAAAGTTTCCTAAAAAATGATGCTTGGCTCTATCGTAAATGAAATTTTTATGCTTATTGGATTGAGATAAGACCGCCATACGTGTATCTTTTTAGCAATTCAAATTTAATAATTTTTTTTGAAAAAAAATCAAATTTTTCTAATTTTTTTCGCAAAAAAGAAAAATTGAACGCAAATCTCCCTGTTTTTAAGGCTCATTTTTTACACTTATGA
>NZ_JBRCWE010000045.1:0-28135 GCF_053497555.1 Raineya sp.
AATAAGTTAGACTTATAATTCACGTTATTTTACTATTTGTCAAAGTTGTTTCTTGGGCTTAGGTCTTTTTTTTAGAATTAAATTCTACAATTTTTTGCCAATTAATTACTCCGTTATCACAAAATTCTTGGGAAAATTTCAAAGTAAATTGATTTATAACTTTTGCATAGGCTTTGAAAAACTCATCATTTTTTTCTCTGGCTTGATGCCCAAGGGGTTCTATGATGTCTGTGTAAAGTGTTGGGCTATCCGAAATGAGTTGCCAAAACTCTTGTCCGCAAATTTTTTGATAATCTCCCTTGTTAGGCTTGTTTTCAACCCCATAACAGCAACCATTTACAGCTATAATTTTCAGGTTTTTGTTTTGTTTGAGTAGTTCTTTTTCGGCATTTTTGAAGTTTTCTCTCATTTTCTTGATTTGACTACTATTCCCCCAGTTAGGTCCCGATTTGATTTCAATAATATAGTAGAAGCCATTTTTGGAAAATTCTAAATCAATTCCTTCCAAAACTCTTGACTTTACGCCTCCAAATACTTTTTTGCAAACAAAGATAGCTAATCCTTCTAAAAAATCACCGAATAAGGTTTCTTCTTGTGATTGTAAGTAAGCATCAAGTAAGTTTTTTACCAGATCTTGTGCGGTGAGAATATTTTTAGCTTTGAATAAATATGGGTTTTTACGTTTCAAAAGTTCTTTGAAATTTAGCTTTTCAAGTTTTTCCAAACGTTTGGAGTGAAAAGTACCTATGTTTTGCTCAACATATTGGCTTACTTCTTGTAAATTTAACTTGGACATCAGAGTAGAAAATATTTTACGGTCTCAATTTCTTTCATCATCATTTGATAGTATTCGGGTAAAATTTCTATTCCAATTGAGTTTCGTTTTAGCTTTTGAGCTACCATCAATGTAGTTCCTGAACCAGCAAAAGGGTCAAGTACTTTATCACCTTCTTTTGTGAAAAGTTTGATAAACCATTCGGGCAAATTTTCGGGGAATGCGGCAGGGTGATTTTTATTTTGACATTCTGTTGCAAAATGTAGTACATTTGTAGGATATACCATTTCTTTACCTACCCAGTTGGACACATTTTTGCCAAAACCGCTTCCATTTTTAGCATTATCACGTATTTTATCAGTTTCGCTCAAATTTTTTAACCGCCCTTTTGCCCAATCGCCAATAGGAACTTTTACTGCATCTTGGTACATATTAAACTTTCTGTCCTTATTAAATTGCAAAAGCCTTTCCCAACTATCTCTGAAACGATTTGCCCATTTGCCTGGATAAGAGTTTTTTTTATGCCAAATAAACTCTTCTGTCCAGAGCCAGCCTTGTTTTCGGAGGGCTAAAATCAATTCTATGACATAAGTGCTTCTTTCTCCTTCAACGACTTTTTCTTTAATGTTCAAAATAAAAGTTCCCGTAGGTTTTAGCACTCTTAAAAGTTGCTCTGAAATAGGTAAGAACCACTCCACATACTTATCAGGGGCTATGCCCCCATAAGTATTTTTTCGTTGGTCGGCATAGGGCGGAGAAGTAAAAATAAGGTCTATGCTGTTTTCAGGAATTTGTTGCAGTACATTTTTACAATCGCCCAAAAATATCTCCGTTTTTACTTCTATCATTGTTTTGCAGGTTGTCGTACAACGACAAATTTATTGAATTTTAGACAAAATGTCTTGATTTCAATCTAATTTGTTGTTGAGGAGTTTGAGATTTTGTCAAAGTTTTATTCCGTCTAAATATCCAATTTTTTAAATCCTGTTTCCTACTTCTTATTTTCTGTTTCCATACTACAAATTAGACCTAAAACAATTATCTAAAATTTACGAAAGCAGGTTTGAACTTCAAACTTTCAAACTTTTCCACCTAAATTACACCAACTTTTTGTATTTGATACGTTGGGGGGCGTCGTTTCCTAAGCGTTTTTTACGATTTTCTTCGTATTCGCTATAATTTCCTTCAAAGAAATACACTTGTGAATTGCCTTCAAAAGCAAGAATATGTGTGCAAATTCTATCCAAAAACCACCTGTCGTGAGAAATAATGACAGCACAGCCACCAAAGTTTTCCAAAGCCTCTTCCAAAGCACGTAAAGTATTTACGTCCAAGTCGTTGGTGGGTTCGTCCAGTAGTAGCAAGTTTCCTCCTTCTTTGAGGGTCATTGCCAGATGCACTCTGTTTCTTTCGCCTCCTGAAAGTACGCCAATTTTCTTTTCTTGGTCGTTGCCTGTAAAATTGAATTTACTTACGTAGGCTCTTGCATTGACTTGTGTATTTCCGAGCTGTATCCACTCATTACCTTCCGAAATTGCCTGATAGACGGTTTTTTCGGGGTCTAAATTATCGTGTTCTTGATCTACGTAAGCAATTTTTACGGTTTCTCCAATTTCAAATGTACCGCTATCGGGTTTTTCTTTGCCTGTAATAAGTTTGAAAAGAGTGGTTTTCCCTGCACCATTCGGACCTATCACGCCCACAATGCCTGCGGGAGGGAGTGTAAAGCTAAGGTTTTCAAACAAGAGTTTATCGCCATAGGATTTGCTCACATTGTTTGCGATAATAACTTTATTTCCCAAACGTGGTCCGGGTGGAATGTACAACTCTAATTTAGCTTCTTTTTCTTTGCTTTCTTCGGAAAGTAGTTTTTCATAGGCACTCAAACGTGCTTTGGATTTTGCCTGACGAGCTTTGGGAGCCATTCGTACCCATTCAAGTTCTCTTTCAAGAGTTTTCATACGTTTGGTTTCGGATTTTTCTTCTTGTGCCAAGCGTTTTTGTTTTTGCTCCAGCCAAGAAGAATAATTTCCTTTCCAAGGAATACCCTCACCTCTGTCCAATTCCAAAATCCAGCCCGCAACATTATCCAAAAAATAGCGGTCGTGGGTAACGGCAATAACAGTGCCTTTGTATTCTTGTAAATGCCTTTCAAGCCACTGCACCGATTCTGCGTCTAAATGGTTGGTAGGTTCATCAAGCAGGAGTACATCAGGTTGTTGCAGAAGCAAACGGCACAAAGCCACACGGCGTTTTTCTCCTCCTGAAAGGTTGGCTATGATGGCATCGGGAGGGGGACAACGCAGAGCGTCCATTGCTTTTTCCAAACGGGCATCTAATGTCCAAGCGTCCAAGTGGTCAAGTTTTTCTTGCACTTCGGCTTGGCGAGCAATGAGTTTATCAAAATCGGCATCAGGCTCAGCAAAAGCCGCGTTGATTTCGTCAAATTCTTTGAGCAATCTCACGGTTTCGGCAACACCTTCTTCTACTACTTCACGCACCGTTTTAGATTTATCAAATTCAGGTTCTTGGGGCAAATAACCCACAGTATAATTTCCATTAAAAACTACTTCGCCCTGATAGTCCTTATCCAAACCTGCAATAATTTTCATTAAGGTAGATTTCCCCGAACCATTGAGCCCAAGAATACCAATTTTGGCACCATAGAAAAATGAAAGATAGATATTTTTCAAAACTTGCTTATTGGGCGGAAAAATTTTATTCACACCCGCCATTGAAAAGATGATTTTTTCGTCCTGCATAAAATTTGCTTTTGAATCGCAGGCAAAAGTAAAATATTTTGGCTAATTTATACCAGAATTAAAGTGTTTTTCAAGATTTTTAGAGTTATAAACATTGATTTTCAAATATTTAGAAAAAAAAGCTTAAAAACAAATTTTGATTTAGCACAGGGTATCTTTGAAGGAAACTTTTGTAAAAATATGCTATAATAGCTTTTTTCTTGTATCTTTGCATAAACTATTCTGCTATTTTCTGATATAGCTGAGAGCCATTTTACTATGAAAAAAATTTTCTTGCTTTGGGTTTGGATAAGTATTGGCTATTGTGTGCAAGCTCAGGATAATGCTGTAAAAGAGGCTTTTGAGTATTTGAATAAAATCCGAAAAAATCCTTCTTGGTATAGCAAAGAAATAGGTATTGATTTATCCGCCTTGCAAACTCGGCACGCTTTGCAATGGAATGATACACTGGCTCGTGTAGCACAAGCCAAGGCAGAAGATATGCTCAAACGCAAATATTTTGACCATACCAATCCCGAAGGAAAAGGTATCAATATCTTGATGTATGAGGCAGGTTATGGCATACCCAAAGAATGGACAGAACCCGCAAATAGCAACTATTTTGAATCTATTGTCGCAGGTGCTACTACACCCAAAGAAGGCATTATTTATTTGCTAAAAGACAAAGGAGAAATAGACCATCGGAAGGCTGGACATCGCAGTCATCTTTTGGGGGTGGATAAGTTCTACACCAATCTGACAGATATAGGCATAGGTTGGGCAAAAGGTGGGAGTTTAGGTTCTTATTTGTGTGTAATCATTGCTAAAAAGAAGTGGTAAGTTGGCTAAAAACTTGAAACAAAAAACCTTTGAACGCTCTATTCTGATAATTGGCACAAATGATTTTTAGAGATTTGTAAAGAAAAGTTTGGATAGCTAACTTTTTAATGAGTACAAAATTTTGATGAATATTTTGCAAAAAAATTTGCTTTTTTAATGATTTGCAAATATTTTCGCAAGAAAGTTTAATTTTTCGTTGAAAAACTTACGTAATTTTGCGAAAATATCTCAGCTTAAACCCAATGAAAAGATTTATTATTCACATTTGTTTTTTTACATTTTTATTGAGCAATCTTGTTTATTCACAAGGTTTGCCCAATACGCCTTTTCATTTGCACAATTTCAATAATTATCATTTGCTCAATCCAGCGGCGGCAGGTTTGCAACCTGTATTTGGTTCAGGGGAAGACCCGCTCTTTTTCTTTACTTTCCATAGGCAACAAATCGGCTCTTTTCAGAATGTACCTACCTATGCTTCACTGAGTTTTAATAAGTATATTTACAAAAGAGGTGCTCCAAAATTAGATGAGTATGGCAGACAACTTCGTGATAAAAGAGGTAAGTTGCTTTACGAAGAGGAACTTACTCCTAATGCCATAGGAGGAAATGTCTATAATTTTTCTCGGAGCATTTGGCGTACCACAGGGGTATGGTTTTCGTATGCACGCGAAGTGAAGGTAAAGTTTATGGAAAATCTTTTCGGAGTACCTGTGGAAAATCTGCGATTGGGCTTGGCTATGGGGGCAGAAAACGATGGTTTCAATATTCCTGATGGTACGGGTATTGATGACCCCGCTCTTGTGAATAGAAGGGATAAATTTGCTCGTCCTGTGGGGCAATTTGGCTTGATGTATGTTTTTGGAGGTAAATCGGGACCTTTTAGTGCTTGGGAATTTGGAGCAGGCTTGCCTCGTTTGTTCAAACCTTCCTCAACTTACAACTATGAAGGATTTTTCCCTGTTTCAAATTGGTTTGTTTCGCTTGCTCGGCAGTTTAGCTCCGATAAGATTATGTTTTGGAGTATGAAGCCAATGCTAATTTTCCGACAATTTGATAATCAAACTTCTACCCTTGAAATTAACAATACTCTCAACTATGTGAATGATAAAAAACAACATTGGTTTGGTGCAAGTTGGATTAAAGATTATGGCTTTGCTCTTATGGCGGGAACTAAATTTTACTACTCCAAATTTGGAATTAGTTATACTTTCAAATTTAATGATGAACAAGCAGGTTTTAATAAAAACCCTGTTCACGAAATACAACTCATTTACAACCTTCGCAAACTTTCCAGTTTGGATGCGTCTTTTATCAATATGGAGCCGCCACCCCAAGATACTACGCTGTATGATGACGATGTAGCTTTGGAGGAAATCGTTATCAAGGATACTGTCGCTGAAAAAGATAGTGTTATCATAGAAACAGAGTTTCCCGTACACCCCGATACGCTTTCAGAAGCCTCTCGTGAGCGTTTGCGTCAGAAGCCTTATCGCAGTTATGTGATTTTAGGCTCGTTTATGATGAAAGAAAATGCAGAACGCAGACAGAGAGAACTTATTTCTCGCTATAAGTTGAAGGCGAAAATACGACAAAGCCCTATCAATAACTATTATGAAGTGTATGTACTGGCTTCGGATAATTTCGATAAAGCCGATAAATTCGCTCTGCAACTTCAAAAACGCTTCAAAGATAGAACTATCTGGATTTTGTGTGTGCCAAGAAAGCCCGATGAACGGCAGGAAGATGAATAAAACTCAAAAGCAATCCTGAAAATGCTCTATTTCGCCATTTTCAAGGATTGCAACAATATCAAAGCGAATATTTCCTTGCCAATTTTTCTCAAAAATAAAATTTTCGGCTGTTTGGCGAAGTAAATTCTTTTTCTTTTCAGAAATGCTTTGTTCGGGGTAGCCGAAATCTGCATTTTTGCGATAGCGAACTTCTACAAATACAAGCCAACCTTCTTTTTGAACAATGATATCTATTTCACCTTTGCCAAAGCGATAGTTTTGAGCAAGAATCTCGTAACCATTTTCTTGCAAAAAAATTTTGGCTTGATTTTCATAAAAAAAGCCTTTTTCAAGTGTTTTCAGAGCTTTTTTCATCATTTTTCAGGAAAATAGTGCGAGTAGGGAAGGCAAATTCGGCACCATTGCGAGAAACAATTTCGTGAATTTTGAAATTGATTTCATCTTTTACCCGCATAAAATCAAAAAAGTCGTTGGTAAAGACAAAATAATAAATCTGAATTTTAAGAGCGTGGCTACCGAATTCGGAGAAAAACACTTGGCTATTTTCATCAGTACGAGTGTGCTGGTGCAAATAATCATAAATTTCATCTCGTATAGCTTTCAGTACAGGCATAGGGGTTTGGTAGGTGAGGTCTAATTCAAACATAGCTCGCCAAGTAAGGCGATTGGTAAGGTTATCCACAGGCTTATCTACCATTGTTTTATTGGGTAAAGTAACAATAGAACGCTCAATAGTGCGTATGCGTGTGGTACGAAAACCTACTTTTTCCACTCTACCAATGATATTATCCACTTTTACCAAATCGCCTGTGATGAAAGGTTTATCCAAAAAAATGGTAAAAGAGGCGAAAAGGTTTTCAAGCGTTTCTTTTCCCGCCAAAGCTACTGCCAAGCCACCAATCCCCAAGCCCGTAATAATAGCATTGACATTAAGATTCAAAATATTGCTTAAAGTGAAAAGCAAAATAATCAGCACAATAACTACTTTGGTGATTTCTTTGAGGTAGGGAATAATGTGGTCGTCCATTCGCGATTCAGTAAGGCGGGCTTTTTGCATAAAATATAAGCCCCAAAAATTGATAACCCGAAGCACAAAAAGCGTAAAAAGCACTACCAAAAAAATTTGGTAAGACTTATTGAGCAAGAAATGCAATCCGAATTCGTTGCGAGGAGCTAAATTCCAACTTTTGGGAAAATTAAGTTGCTGAAAAGCGATGTAGAAAAACAAAAACACCAAAAAACGCTTGATAGATTTCTGCGTAAAAAGGATAAAATTGCTTAAAACATTTTTATCACCTTCGGTTTTTCGGATAAAAATTTTAGAAATAAGGCGTAAGATGAGAGGAGCTAAAATGCCCTTGAACAGCACGGCTACTAAAACAAAAGCCAAAAAAGCCGCAATTTGTGAAGGTTTGTTTTCTAAAATACTACCTTCAAAATAGCGATTTACCCACTCAAACATAGCTTGATGAATTTAGGTTCTGGGTACGAAATTAAGAAAATCTTGCACTCGGAAGGGGATTTTTTTAGAAAAATCCAAACAAATTTTTCTGACATCAGTTGTAAGAAGTAAAAAGATGTGCCGAAATGTGCAATATAGGGCAATGATGGGCAGACCTCTACAAGCACACCAAAAATCGGCACATCAAGATTTTATGAAAGTCAAAAAAATGGAGATATTTTTAGGCATTATTGCGAGTGCTACGCACATAAGCAATAAAATCGCTTTGTACGCCCCAATCTTTGGCTATTTTGAGGAGTGAAGTGGCTTCTATTTCACTTACATAGCCTTTACTACGATTGGCGTCCCAAATCTGACGTATAATTTCCAGTCTTTGCTCTTTGGAAAACTCGCCTATCACTGTATTGAAAAATCCTCGGGCTCTATCGAAGGCACTCAAATCATCTTGCAAAATAAATTCATTTACCCATTGTAGCTCCTCTGTACCGCTGATTTGGTCGGCGGTTTCTTTGAGAATTTTTTGCTCATCTTCATCTAATCCGTGATAGTTGAAAATGACCGATTTGAGCAAAAGTAAAACTTTCTTATAATGGGAACTGGGCATTAGGGTAAATTTAGCACTTACACACACAAACCGCAAGTTAATGCGATTTTTTTAATCAAAAAAGAGTTTTTTGAAAAAAATAAAAAAATCCCGAAAAAATCGGGATAAAGGTATCAAGGAAATTTGGGATATTTTTGGAAATTAGGTTTACGTTTTTCCAGAAAAGCATTTTTCCCTTCTTGGGCTTCTTCGGTAAGATAGTAAAGCAAAGTAGCATTGCCTGCCAGTTCCTGAATACCCGCCTGTCCGTCAAGTTCGGCGTTCAAACCTACCTTAATCATTCTCAGAGCCAGTGGGCTTAATTGTTGGATTTCTCTGCACCATTGTACTACTTCTTCTTCCAATTTTTCCAGAGGCACTACGGCATTGACAAGCCCCATTTCCAGTGCTTGTTGGGCATTGTATTGCCTACACAGAAACCAAATTTCCCGTGCTTTTTTCTGTCCTACGATGCGAGCCAAATACGAAGCTCCAAAACCCGCATCAAAGCTACCTACTCGGGGTCCTGTTTGTCCGAAAATAGCATTTTCAGAAGCTATACTCAAATCGCATACTACGTGAAGCACGTGTCCGCCACCAATAGCATAACCATTGACCATAGCAATTACAGGTTTGGGTAAAGAGCGGATTTTCTTTTGTAAATCCAAAACGTTCAGACGAGGAACACCATCTTCGCCTACATAGCCACCAACCCCTTTTACATTTTGGTCGCCACCACTACAAAAGGCTTTATCACCTTCACCTGTAAGCACTACTACATTAATTTTATTGCTGTAACGGCAATAATCTACCGCTTCAATCATTTGCATTACGGTTTCAGGGCGAAAGGCATTCCGATAGCGAGGACGATTGATAGTAATTTTGCCGATGCCTTCAAAATACTCAAATTTGATGTCGCTGTATTCTTTAATAGTTTCCCAAGGAAATTTTGACATAGCTTTTGAGGTTAAAAATTGCACAAAAATAAATTACTCGTAATTGTTTAAGTCTAATTTGTAGTATAGAAGCAGGAAACAGGATTTAGACATAGTAAAACTTTTACCTTAAACGCTTGAACCCTTAAACTTTTTGAACGTAAATAATTACAATTGCTCTACACATTTTGCGTAGTTTTTAGAAAACTTTTGAAAAATGAATTTGTTTGCCAAAATTAGATTTCAATGCTTTTAGCAGGTAGGCGATTTACTTCCAAGATTTTGGTGGTAGCCAGTTGCAAAACGTATTCTACTTGCTCGTCGATGGTCATATAGGTTGTATCCAAAAAATGAGCATCTTCTGCTTTTCGCAAAGGGCTTTCGGTGCGGGTGGTATCAATGCGGTCGCGGGTTTGCAAATTTTCAATAATTTCGTCCAAATCCACAATTTCATCTTTTTCAATGAGTTCTTTTTGCCTGCGAATGGCACGTGTATAAAGGTCGGCGGTCATAAAAACTTTTACTTCGGCATCGGGGAAAACCACCGTTCCAATATCTCTGCCGTCCATAACAATCCCTCTTTTTCTCCCCATTTTTTGTTGTTGGCGTACCATTGCTTTTCGTACATCAGGAATGGCACTTACTTGGCTTACTCTTTCAGAAATGTACATTTTTCTGATTTCCTCTTCCACATTCAAATTGTTGAGGAAAGTATCTGATTTTTGGGTATTGGGATTAAAGTGGAAAGAAATTTCAATATTTTCAAGAGCTTCTGAAATAGCTTTGGGGTTGGTGAGTTCTATGTAATTTTCATAAAAATAAAGTGTAACGGCTCGGTACATTGCCCCTGTATCA
This sequence comes from Raineya sp., assembly GCF_053497555.1. Classification (NCBI taxonomy): domain Bacteria; kingdom Pseudomonadati; phylum Bacteroidota; class Cytophagia; order Cytophagales; family Raineyaceae; genus Raineya; species Raineya sp. Next base: position 9,943 of record NZ_JBRCWE010000045.1, read on the forward strand.
ATGTAGTTGTAGCCCAAAGCAGAGGCAACCAGTTTTGCCGTTGAACTCTTACCACAAGCCGAATAACCGTCAAGTGCTATGATAATTTTTCGCATAAAAGTATAAATTAAAACCTACAAGGTAAAGCCTTATAGGTCTTTTGTTTATGTGCTAACAATCTTTAATAGGGCAGGGTATTCGCCCTGATTTTGGGATTTTTCCGTTTCTTCTACGTGGCGGTGCTTTATAGCTTTGGCAAGCCTCTATGGTAAAAAGCATCAGCAAGCCTACGATGCAAGGAAGAAAAGGGATTTTTTTGAAAAATTTTGTTATCATTATTTTCTACTACTTCTTGGATAGCCTGTGTAAGTGCGTAAATTGATATCGCGAGAACGCTTGGTATAACGTATCCACGTTTGGCTATCATAGCCACCGTGCCTGCGACGATAGGCGTAGCTATCAACGGTGCAAGATTCAGCAATAAGAGCCAAAAATGCAAAAAAAAGAAAATAAATTACCGACTTTTTCATATTCAAATTTTTGTTTAACGAGCTTTCTTGTTGTACCAATAAGGGTAATGCCTTTTAGGTATCCACGTTTGGCTATCATAGCCGCCGTGCTTACGGCGATACGCATAACTATCACTTCCACAGGAAAATAAAGCTATTGTGCAAGCCAAACACAATAAAACAAGCCACAACTTTTTCATAAAATTCAGATTTTTCACAAATATTCGGATTTTTTGAGAAAAAGCCAAAACTTCTTGCTAAAATTTTCTGAAAAAGGCACAAAAATTGCTAAATTTGCCTGCTACAAGTCGTCTTATCGCTTGGCAAAAGCCAAGAGGAAAGTCCGGGCAACACAGAGCAACCTGCTTCCTAACAGGAAGGCAGTAGGCTCGCCTACTGACAGAAAGTGCCACAGAAAACAAACCGCCGCAAGGTAAGGGTGAAAAGGTGGTGTAAGAGACCACCGCTTTGCTGGCGACAGCAAAGGCAGGGCAAACCTCAGGTGTTGAAAGACCAAATAAGTTGGCGTTAGCAATCATTTTTCTTGCTACAAAGGTGGCTCGCCTGTAGCCAACGGGTAGGTCGATAGAGGCTTATTGCGAAATAAGTCCTAGATAAATGATAAGACGTGCCGAACAAGCACGACAGAACCCGGCTTACAGACTTGTAGTTTTTTGTTTTATCATAATTATTTATGTTCAAAACTTTGAGGAAAAGTTTTAATCCGTCTAAATATCCAATATCCTGAATCCTGTCTCTTGTTTCCTGTTTCTATTTAGACATCAAGGCAAATTCCCAAATCAATAATAAAATCCTGCCAATCTTGAAAATCTTTTCAATCTTGGTAAAAATATTTTCACCCAATTCTTTGATAATTAGAAAAAAACTCCTACCTTTGCACTCCTAAAAATCAATGTTCAACTAAAATTTCAGCTTGCTTGCCCCGCAGGCTGATGTAAAAAGGGCAAAAAACGTTATGAATCAAACAAACACAGATTTTAACTGGGACGTTGTAGAAGGCATCAAAGGCTTTGGCAGTAGCTATTCCGAAGCCGAACGCAAAAAAATGCTTGAAATGTACGGTTCTACGCTTGCCGAAGTAGAAGAAGGCAAAGTAGTAAAAGGTAGAGTAGTTACGATTACCGACCGCGAGGTGCTTGTAGATATTGGCTTCAAAGCCGATGGTACTATTCCTCGCTCCGAATTCAGAGATACCCCCGAACTCAAAGTGGGTGATGAAATTGATGTGTATGTAGAAAGAAGAGAAAGCAAGACAGGACAAATTGAGCTTTCTCGCAAAAAAGCCAAGCTACTTATTGCTTGGGAAAAAATCAAAGAAGCCTACGAAAATGATTTAGTAATTGAAGGTTTCGTAAAACGCCGCACCAAAGGTGGTTTGGTGGTTGATGTGTTTGGCGTTGAGTCTTTCTTGCCCGGCTCACAAATTGATGTGAAGCCTATCCGCGATTTTGATGTGTTTGTAGGCAAGAAAATGGAGGTTAAAGTTGTAAAAATCAATTATTCTAACGATAACGTTGTTGTTTCGCACAAAGTGCTTATTGAAAAAGATCTTGAAGAGCAACGCAGTCAGATTCTTGCTAATCTTGAAAGAGGACAGGTATTGGAAGGGGTTATCAAGAATATGACTAACTTTGGTGTGTTTATTGATTTGGGCGGTGTTGATGGTCTTTTGCATATTACCGATATTTCTTGGGGCAGAATTTCGCACCCCGAAGAAATGCTCGCCCTTGACCAAAAAGTGCGTGTGGTTGTACTTGACTTTGATGATGAGAAAAAACGCATCTCTTTGGGAATGAAGCAGCTTACCCCTCACCCTTGGGAGTCCTTAGACCCTGCTATTGAGGTAGGTTCGCGTGTGAAAGGTAAAATTGTGAATGTAGCCGATTATGGTGCTTTCCTTGAAATTATGCCCGGTGTAGAAGGGCTTATCCACGTTTCGGAAATGTCTTGGTCTCAACACTTGCGTAATCCACAAGATTTCTTGAAAATTGGTGATGAAGTGGAGGCTGTTGTACTTGCCCTTGACCGCGAAGAGCGTAAAATGTCTTTGGGTATTAAGCAACTCACCGAAGACCCTTGGACTAAACCCGATATGGCTGTGAAATATGCCGTAGGCACCGTACATAAAGGCATAGTTCGTAACCTTACTAATTTTGGTTTGTTCTTGGAACTTGAAGAAGGCGTAGATGGTCTTGTACACGTTTCAGACCTTTCTTGGACAAAGAAAATCAAGAGTCCCTCTGAATTTGTAAAAGTAGGTGATGAACTGGAAGTAAAGGTTTTGGAACTTGATTTAGAAAATCGCCGCTTGGCTCTTGGACACAAACAATTAGAGGAAAATCCTTGGGATACTTTTGAAAACATCTTTACCGAAGGCTCTGTACATCAATGTACTATCCAAGCCAAAACTGATAAAGGAGCTGTTTTAGAACTTCCCTATGGAATTGAGGGTTTCTGTAATACCAAAAACTTGGTAAAAGCCGATGGCACTCAGCCCGAAGTAGGTGAAACCTTGGATTTCAAAGTAGTAGAGTTTGTAAAAGGAGAAAAGAAAATCGTTCTTTCGCACCTTGCTACCTATGCCGAAGAAAAGAAAGAGAAAAAAGGCAAAACCAAAGAAAAGGAACAAGAAGCAGAAGAGAATGTTACTTTGGACAACTTGCCTGCTGAAACACTCGCCGATACTGCGGTAGTAGAAGAAACCAAGAAAAAAAGAGGTAGAAAGAAAAAATCAGAAACCGAAGGTTCGGAAGAAAATACAACTTCATAACACCTATCTTAAAGGGGCGGCACGTAAATCCGCCCCTTTTTTTCATAGCAAACACTGACTTTTCTCATAGCGATTTTATCCCTCATTGCTTTACTTGCAGGTTGTTAGCTATCCGAAAAACTCGTAGCTAACATACACTTAATAGCCTAATATCTAAAATATGCTGGGTTTAGCCTTTCTCACAGGACTTTTCGGTAGTTTGCATTGTGTAGGAATGTGTGGTGCAATAGCTCTTACGCTTCCTTCCCGTAGTTTTTTAGGAAATTTTTTCTACAACATAGGGCGAGTAATTTCTTACAGCTTTATAGGTTTTTTGCTTGGAAGTTTTGGCAAAGGACTTGCGATTGTAGGATTTCAGCAAGGTTTAGCGATTATAGGAGGGAGCATAGTAATTTTAATAGCTATTTTTCCCCAATTAGCTCGCTTTGCGTGGCTTAATGAAGGATTTACAAAGCTCAAACAATGGTTCAAACCTTTTTACCAACGAAAAAATCATTTTTCTTTGCTAATGATAGGCATTTTGAACGGATTTTTGCCTTGTGGGCTGGTATATCTGGCGGTAATGGCTTCGGTAGTTTTAGCTGATGCGTGGCAAGGGACACTTTATATGTTTTTTTTCGGTTTGGGTACTATTCCAATGATGCAGAGCCTATCTATTTACAAAAACTTGCTCTCGCAACGGTGGAGATTGAAACTTTTTAAGTTTTTGCCTGCTTTTGCAGTCATAGTAGGTTTGTTGATGATTTTAAGAGGCTTAAATTTAGGTATTCCTTATTTAAGCCCCCATTTTGAAAAAGAAACTGGTGTAGAGTGTCATTCTACAAAATAGGCATATCAATATTGCCCTGTTCGTAATAAAACCAAAGTGCAAGCGTGCAAACATTCAATACCTGCATTTTTAGCGAGTTTTTCAAGTTCAGGATTTTCAGTATTCGGATTGAAAATCAGTCGTTTGGGTTTGGTTTGCAGAATATAATCGTACCATTCGGGCTGGTTGGCTCTGCCTACGTACAAGGTAATGGTATGAATATCACCGAAAATATGCGTTTTATCTTGTATGATTTTCTGCCCAAATACTTCCCCCTTTTTTATACCTACCAAAACAATCGGATAGCCTCTTTGCGAAAGCATTTGAGCCGCTATGTAGGCATAACGTTCGGGATTGGGCGTAGCCCCCAAAATGAGGGTCTTTTTAGTTTCATAAATCATAGTTTCAAAAAAATATACTTTTAACTTCTAAAATTTGGACATTTGCATTACAAAGGCTTGGCTTCCTGCCACTCTTTGGTATCGGTATTGGTGTAATTGTAGCTGTTATCAATTACATTTTTGTAATAAAACTTGCCATCTTGCTTTTTTATGGCAATCCAGCTTTTAAGGGCAGGAAAGTTGAGTTTTGTGAGTTTGCGAACTTCATCAATATACACACAACGCACTTCTAAAAAGATAGCTCCTTCTTTCATATTATCCAAAACTCTTTTGAACAGCTTTGCCGCCAATTTGTTGTCTTTGATAGGAGAATACATATACAAAAAATCGGCTTTTTGAAAAAAGTTGCCGTCTATTTCAAGAGCATCGCCTTGGGTGATTTCTATTTCTTGGGCGAAATTTTTAAGATTTTCCTTGCTTTCTGCTACCGATTCGGGGCTATATTCCAATCCGTAGGCTTTTTCAAAACCCAAACAAAGTGCGGTAAATAGTTTTTCGCCATTACCCGAGCCAATATCCATAAAAACCTTTTGTTGAGGCTCTTTGAGTATCATTACGGTTTCTATGAAGCGAGCCAAATTGAAACGTATTGCCGCCCAGAATTCTTCTTTGGCGGGGGTTTTGTTATAGGTTTTCTGAGAAAATACTGCCGCCGCAAATTTACTTCGCAAAGCCGCATCATCTATCACTCTACAAAACTCTACAATTTCACGTTCAGTGATGTTGAGCTTTGCAATTTCTTTACGCAAAAAATCGGGATTGAAAAAAATTTTGGCTTGCCGAAAGAAAGTATCCTTGTTGAAAGTTACTTTTTGGGTAATGGGAGGAGTTTCTTTGCAAGAAAACAGATAAGTGCAAAGTAGCAAACCCAAGAGAAACAAGATTTTTTTCATAAGTAAGTCTTGATGAGTGGTTGGTTGGGAAATTTTTTCTTTATGAATTTTTGAGTAATTATTTGCGTTCAAAAAGTTCAAATGTTCAAGCGTTTGAGGTAAAAGTTTTACGCTGTCTAAATATCCAATGTTCTGAATTCTGTTTCCTGTTTCTATACTACAATTTTTGGTAAAAAATCAATCAATCTCAATAACGACATCATCAGAAAGTGGGTGAGCTACGCAAGTAAGCACTACGCCATCTTTAATTTCTTGTTCGGTGAGGCAATCGTCTTCGGTCATTATTACCTTGCCCGAAACGCATTTGCCCATACAGGCAGTACAAAGCCCACTTTGGCAAGAATAAGGCAAATCAATATCCAAAGCCAAAGCCGCATCTAAAATACTCTGATTAGGAGCCACTTTGAAATGGTATGTTTCGCCGTCATACTTTACAGTAACTTCTCTTTCTACGATTTTATTGCCGCTTTCTTCAATTTTTCTTTGAGCCGATTCTTCAATAGAAGCCGTAAAACTTTCTTTTTTGGGCGGTATTAAGTTTTTCTCTTTGCAAACTTCCTCAATGGTTTGCATCATACCCGCAGGTCCGCACATCCATTGCGAAAGTGGTAAATCTTGGGGCAGTTCGGCAAAAATTTGCTCAACTTTGGCTTTATCCAGTCTGCCCGTAAAGCCTTTCCAACAATTGAGGGGTTGGCTGAGAACGTGCAAAACTCGTAGGCGATTAGCATTTTGAGCCTCTAAACGATTGAGTTCTTGCTTGAAAATAATGCTTTCTTCGTTTCGGCTTGCATAGACAAGCAAAATTCTACTTTTGGGCTCAACGTGTAAAATGGATTTTACCATTGAGATAATCGGGGTAATACCGCTACCACCTGCCCAAAATACATATTGTAGAGCATTTTCGGGCTTGATTTCGGGAGTAAAAACACCCATTGGTTCAAGCGTTTCCAAAATATCGCCTACTTGCAGGCTATCGTTGAGCAAATTAGAGATTTTGCCGTCTTTTACACGTTTGATAGCAATTTTGAGGTTTTTATCTGTAAAAGGCGAACTTGCCAGCGAATAGGCTCGGCGAATAGTTTCGCCGCCAAGATGCAGATTGAGCGTGAGAAATTGTCCTGCTTTGTAAGAAATAGCATCGGGGCTGATATTTTCAAAAATCACACTGATAGTGTCCGAGGTTTCGTGGATAATTTCTTGTACTTTGAGCTGATATTTTTTCATTGCTTCAAGGTTTTTGCAAAGAAAACTCTGATAAAGGAATTTTTGTTGCAATTTAGAATTTTTGCTCAGAACTTGTAAATCATTTCATAAGTTTTGTTTTTTAGAGATTTTTTGCATAAGTTTGTCAAAACATATACCTATGCTGCGTAGTGTTTGGCTTTTCTGCTTGTTTCATTCTTTATTGAGCATAGCCCAAGAAAATCGGGTGCTTACTATTTCAGGATTTACCCTCCGACATTTAAGTTTGGATAATGGAGATAAAATTCGTCTTTTTGTACAAATTCCTCATAATCGGTATATGCCTGCCGATGCCGAGCAGTTCAAACAGCGTTTTGAACTTTTTTACCAAGTACGAGAAGATTTGGCTACTACAAGCAATTTGCCTAAAAAAAGTGCCAAAGTAGAATGGCAAGCAACCAAAGTAAAAGTTGATGAAAATGAGGGAATTAAATTTTACTTGGATATTCCAAAAAGCGAAAACTCGCCAACGGCTTTGCTTATTTTAGATTTTGTTGATTTGCGGGAGTCTAAAAAACATCAAGTTTCTTTTCGCATCGCATTTGCCCAGACCAAAGTACGTGAAATGTATGCTATTTTTAGAGAAAATGACGATTTCCCGCTTATGAATGGCTTTGTAAGGGCAAATGAAAAATTTCAAATTCGTAGCATAGCAGGTGAATATTCTAATTTTTATGTAACCAAAATCAAGCATACCTATCCTGCCGCCCAATTGCCAATGAATATCAGCAAGCCTATTCAGAATAAGGAGTTGGAGGTAGAGCGTAATTTTGAGGTCAAGAGTAATGAATGGCAACAATGGGAAGAAGGCTTGTATCTTATCAAACAGAACAACAATGCTTTTTACGGCTTGGGCTTACGCATAGAGCCAGCAGATTTCCCAAAAGTTCGTAGCAAAGAACAACTTGCCGAAGCTCTTGCCTATCTTGCTGCAGCTTCGGAAATGAAAGAAATACAGGAAGCCGAAGACTTAAAAAAAGCCGTAGATGCTTTTTGGCTTTCTTTGCCAAGAGGAGATGTCGTAAAAGCCAAAGAAATGGTAAAAAAATACTATGCTCGTATCCGTAAAGCAAACTATTTGTTTGGCTCTTTCAAAGAAGGTTGGAAAACTGATATGGGAATGATTTACGCTATTTTTGGCGAACCTGATGAGGTAATTTGGGACAAAGATAGCCAAAAATGGTCTTATATTGGCAACAACAATTTCCAAGCGGGTAGAAATTATACCAAAGTTACCTTCAATTTCTTACGCCGCCCTAATCAATTCTTTGAAGACTATTACCTTTTGGTGCGTTATGTAGAATATGATGAAGTTTGGCTCAAAACCATACAGGCACTTCGGCAAGGAGTAGGATTGTGAGAGCAGATTAGGCATAAAATATTCAGCATAGCAAGGTTTGAACTTTTAGAGCATCAGACTTTCATAGCTTAAACTTTTTTTGTAATTTTGTAAGCAAATCCGAAAAATTTTACTTTTATGATACAACGCATTCAAAGTGTTTTTTTGGCGGCAATTGCCTTTGTAATGACTTTTTTCCTCTTTCTGCCTATTTGGACAAAAAAAGACTCGCAGTCGGGTATTGAGCTTATCATCAATGCCAGTGGTTTGAAAAAACTTAAAGGCGAAGAGGTTTTGGAAGAAAAATCTGCCATTTATATTTTTATTTTGGGTTTTGTAGCTGTGATTTTGAGTGTAATTTCCTTACTGAGCTATCGCCACCGTCCGCGTCAAATTTTTCTTAATCTTCTCAACTCTTTGCTCATAGCTTCGGCTACGGTAGCTTCGGCTTTGCTTATCAATGATGCCGAAAAATTGCTTTTGCCCGAACAGAAAGGAGAGTTTCAGATAGGACTTTTCTTGCCTGTGGTGGCACTTATCTGCAATATGATTGCCAATCGCTTTATCCGCAAAGATGAAAATTTAGTTCGTTCTGCTGATAGAATCCGCTAATGGCTCAAAAGTATTACGTAGTTTGGGAAGGCAGAGAGAAAGGCATTTACGACTCTTGGCAAGCGTGTAAAAGCCAAGTAGAGGGCTTTCAAGGAGCAAAATACAAATCTTTTGAAACTTTGGCAGAGGCTCAAAAAGCTTTTGGAGAGTCTTATCAGAATTTTATTGGTAAAAAAACTACTCCCAAGCCCGATTTGCCTTATCCCGAAGCTATTTGTGTAGATGCCGCCTGCAATACCCAAACGGGAGATATGGAGTATAGAGGGGTGCATTATCCTTCGGGAAAAGTCCTTTTTCATCAAAAAGGCTTTCAAGATGCTACCAATAATATGGGCGAATTTTTGGCAATAGTTCACGCTTTGGCGTATTTACAAAAACAAAATTCCCATATTCCTGTTTTTACTGATAGCAAAACTGCTTTGAGTTGGCTCAAACGCAAAAAATGCAATACTGAAAAAGCCCTTACACCCCGCAATCAGCCTGTTTTTGAGCTAATTCGCCGAGCAGAAAACTGGCTACAAAATAATTCCTTTGAAAATCCCGTTTTGAAATGGGAAACCGAGAAGTGGGGCGAAATCCCCGCAGATTTTGGGAGAAAATAAGATAATTCGGCTAAAACCTTGGAAAAAGAAAAAAGTAAAATCGGACGTATCGTTGATGCAAAAATCATTAAAAGGCTATACGCTTATACCAAGCCCTATCGCTTTACTTTTTATAGTGTTGTATTGCTCACCCTACTGATTGCCGTTTTAGGACCCATACGTCCTTATTTGGTGCAGTATGCCGTAGATAACTATATGGTTGAAGGCAAAGAAAGCCTACTTCTGCAAATTACGTGGGTGATGATAGCCTTATTGATTTTACAAACGCTTGTGCAATATGCACACACGTATTATTCGGGCTGGCTTGGGCAAACTATTATCAAGGATATTCGCTTGCAATTGTACCAAAAGATTTTAAGTCTGCGGCTTAAATTTTTTGATAAAACCCCTATTGGTAGGCTGGTTACCCGCAATATATCCGATATTGAAACGCTTTCCAATGTTTTTGGCGACGGCATTGCGGCAATTGTTGCTGATATTTTGCAAATTTTGGCAATTCTGGTAATGATGTTCCTGACCAATTGGCGACTTACGCTTGTGAGCCTTTCAATGCTACCCTTTCTGCTTATTACTACCTATATTTTTAAGGAAAAAATCAAAGTAGCTTTTGCACAAGTGCGTACTGCTGTAGCCAATCTAAATACCTTTGTGCAAGAGCATATATCGGGAATGAACATAGTGCAAATTTTTGCAATGGAGGAGCAAGAGGCTCAAAAATTCAATGAAATCAACAAAGAGCATCGTAAAGCCAATTTGAAATCGGTGTTGTATTATTCGGTGTATTTCCCTGTGGCAGAAATTATTAGTGCCGCAGGTACAGGGCTTTTGGTATGGTATGGAGCAGGCGAAGTAATAGAAGAATATACTACTTTGGGCGTGCTTATTGCCTTTATGATGTATATTTCGCTATTTTTCCGCCCGATACGTATGATAGCCGACCGATTTAATACCTTACAACTGGCTATTGTAAGCTCTGAAAGAGTGCTAAATCTTTTGGATAATCAAGAAGATGTAATGCCAAATGGTAGTTTGCGTCCCAAAGGTTTGCAGGGCGATATACGCTTTGAAAACGTTTGGTTTGCCTACAACGAGGAACATTGGGTACTCAAAGATGTTTCTTTTCACGCCAGACCCGGCGAAACCATTGCTTTTGTAGGGGCAACAGGGGCAGGCAAATCTTCCATTATCAACCTTATCAATCGTTTTTATGAAATTCGGCGAGGGCAAATATTCATTGATAATGTGCCTATTCAGCAGTACGACCTTGCCACTTTACGTTCTCATATAGGCGTAGTGTTGCAAGATGTATTTCTTTTTTCAGGTTCTATTCGAGAAAATATTACTTTGGGCAATTCCGATATTTCTGATGAAACGATATGGCAAGCCGCCGAACTCGTAGGAGCAAAAAGTTTTATTGAAAAACTCAATGGAGGTTTAGATTACCAAGTAATGGAACGAGGAGCAACGCTATCCGTAGGACAAAGACAACTGATTTCCTTCATTAGAGCGATGGTCTATAAGCCCGAAATTATTATTTTGGACGAAGCAACTTCTTCCGTAGATACAGAAACCGAAGAACTTATCCAAGAAGCTATTACCAAACTGATGCAAGGCAGAACAGCGATTGTTATTGCTCATAGGCTTTCTACCATTCAGCACGCCGATAAAATTGTTGTATTAGACAAAGGGGAAATCAAAGAAATTGGCACTCACGAAGAACTGCTCAAACAAAACGGATATTATACCAAACTTTACCAAATGCAATTTGCAGGAGAATATGTATAAAAAACGACTTCATTTACCTTGAAATGAAGTCGCTGTATGCGTTTTTAAGAAATTACAACTTCTTACCCTCCGATGAGTTGCATTACTTTCATAGCTACGCCCATATCGCCTTTTACTTTGATTTTTCCCATCATAAAGGCATTCATAGCATTGAGGTTACCTTCTAAAAGTTTTACGGCATCACTTGCCGAAAGGCTTACGGTGCAATCAGCGTCTTTATCTTCTTGGCTAATTACATTAGGCACTTGTTTGGCATCAACATAGAGCGTGCCTTCGTCTGTTACAAATTTTACGGTTGCATTCAAACGGCTATCTTCGCCTACAATAGCAATGACTTTTTCTTGAAATACAGGAAAACTCATCTTTGTTTTGTGTTTATGGTTAGAAACAAATTTTTATTTTGCAAAGCTATAAAAACATTTGAAAAAAAGCAGGAAAGTGCCAACTTTTTTCTAACGAAACCTATTCATTACCAAAACGCCTGTAATGATAAGGCTCATACCTGCAAGATGAAACATAGTAATACTTTCGCCACTCAAAACCCCTAAACTCACTCCTACAAGCGGAATAACATACGTAACAGAACTTGCAAAAAGAGGAGAGGAAATTTGCAGAAGTTTGTAAAACAAAATAGAACTAATACCCGAGCCTATAATGCCCAAAAGCATAACATAAATGAGTGCTTCATAGCCTTTGCTGTGGCTTTCAAGCGTGTTTAGGAAGTCTGTAAAGCCAAACAAAATAATATTTGCCACCAGCCCAACCATAAAAATTGAAATGGTTGTGATGTGAATAGGTTTGACTTCCGCTAAAAATTTCCCTGTCAGATTTACATTAAAGCCATAGCCCAGCGTAGCCCCTACAATCAGCAAGGCATAAGCATTGAATTGCAAGTTACCTTTTTGGTAAAAAATAAGTACTGTTCCCATTATGCCCAAAAAAATACCAATAGCTTTTTGCCAAAGGGCTTTTTTACGAAAAAAAACAATGCCTACCAAGAAGGTAAAAAAAGGCGTAAGCGAATTGAGAATACTGGCTACCGAACTGCTAATTTGCGTTTGAGCAATTGCGAAAAGAAAAGCAGGAATTAAATTTCCAAGCAAACCCGAAAGCAACAAAAAGCCCCATTTGCGAAAAGCCACTTGCCTAAAATGCCAAAAAAAGGGTACAAGTACCACCAAAAAAGCAGAAGCTATCCGCAAACTGGCTACTTGCATTGGCGAAAAAACTTCTAAACCTTTTTTGATAAGCAGAAAAGAAGTTCCCCAAATGGCAGAAAGGGCAATGAGCAAAATCCAAGCAGTAAGTGGGTATTTGTGTGTCTGTTGGGCGGATTGTGTGAGTGTAGGCATAAAATTCAAAGCGAAGCTGGTATGAGCTTTTAAGAGCTTAACGCTGAAAAAGGAAATAAATTGTATCAAAAAAACCCTGCTTTTGCAGGGCTTTGAATTATTCTTCGGTTTGTTTCAATCTTTCGCGATAGGCGGCACGCAATACAGTTCTACGACGAGCAACCGACTTCTTTTCAAAGAAAGCACGATTACGCAATTCACGCAAGATGCCTGTTTTTTCAAACTTCTTTTTGAAGCGTTTGAGAGCCTTATCTATGTTTTCGTTTTCTTTTACTTGTATTACAATCATTGCTTGACACCTCCTTTATTTTTAGGACTGCAATATTAGGGAAAATTTTTTAAGCCTGCAAATACTTTTTGCTTTTTTCTTTTTCGCATTTGCCCAATTTTTCAGAAATTGCAAACCCAAAGCAAAAAACCAAAAATATATGAAAATTATTGTGCCAATGGCAGGTTTGGGTAAGCGTATGCGTCCTCATACGCTCAGCACTCCCAAACCCTTGTTACCTATTGCAGGAAAACCAATTGTAATGCGGCTTGTAGAAGATATCGTACGCATTTGTGGGCAAAAAGTAGATGAGATAGCCTTTGTAATTCACCCAAGTTTTGGCGAGAAAGTTGAAAAAAATCTTTTAGCAGTAGCCGAAAGATTAGGCTCAAAAGGAAAAATTTGCTATCAAGAAGAACCTCTTGGCACGGCTCACGCAATTTTATGTGCCAGCGAAAGTTTAGAAGGAAATGTAGTAGTAGCCTTTGCCGATACGCTATTCAAAGCTGATTTCCAACTGGATACTACCAAAGATGGTATTATTTGGGTGCAAAAAATTGAAGACCCTCGCCAGTTTGGCGTGGTAAAGCTCAACGAGCAAGGCGAAATTGTTGAATTTATAGAAAAACCACAAACTTTTGTTTCCAATTTGGCGATAATTGGCATTTATTACTTCAAAGATGGGGCTTATCTCAAAAAGCATTTGCAGTATCTTTTGGATAACAACATCAAAGATAAGGGCGAATATCAGCTTACCAATGCCCTTGAAAATATGAAAAATGAAGGTACAAAATTCAGTACAGGAGAAGTGATAGAATGGCTGGATTGTGGCAACAAAGATGTTACGGTTTATACCAATCAGCGATATTTGCATTTCTTGCAAGAAAGAAACGAACCTCTGAAAGCCAAATCTGCTCAAATTGAAAATAGCGTTATTATTGAGCCTTGCTTTGTTGATGAAGAGGTGAGAATTATCAATAGCGTTGTGGGACCTTATGTTTCGGTAGGCAAAGGGACACAAATTCAAAATTCGGTGATAAAAAATTGTATTATTCAGGAAAATAGCCATTTAGAAAATTTGAATTTACACAATTCTATGATAGGTAGCTCTGTAAAATGGGTAACCCAACCGCTGAATGTGAGTGTAGGAGATTTTAACCAAATTTTGTAATGCAACATAGCAACGCTTCCAAAGATTTCATTTTTGGCATAAGGGCAATTATTGAAGCCATTAGGGCGGGTAAAGAAATAGATAAATTGCTTATCCAACAAGATGTAGGCAAATCGGCACTGATGAGCGAGCTATTGGGGCTTGCCAAAAGCGTGCAAATTCCTTTGCAGAGAGTACCTGTTTTCAAACTCAATAAAATTACTGCCAAAAATCATCAGGGGGCAATTGCGTTTCTTTCACAAATAGACTATGTAAGTTTTGAAAATATCTTGCAAAGCACTTTTGAAAAAGCTGAAGTCCCTCTTTTCTTGCTTTTGGATAGCATTACTGATGTACGCAACTTGGGAGCGATAGCTCGTAGTGCGGAGGGCTTGGGAGTGCATTGCCTTATTGTTCCTGAAAAAAATTCAGCACAAATCAATAGTGATGCTATCAAGACTTCGGCAGGGGCTTTGCATCATTTGCCCGTAGCCCGAGTAAAAAGTTTGCTTCACGCTGTAAAATACTTACAAGAGGCGGGTTTGCAAGTGGTTGCTTGTACCGAAAAAGCTACTGAAAATATTTACGAGGTAGATTTTTCTATTCCTACGGCTTTGGTAATGGGTGCAGAAGATACAGGTATAGCCACTGCTATTCTGAAACAATGCGAAAAATTAGCCAAAATTCCAATGCAGGGAAAAGTAGATTCTTTGAATGTTTCGGTTTCGGCAGGTATAGTGCTATATGAGGTAATCAGACAAAGGGCTGAAATAGTAAAGAAGGCTTCACTTTAAGGAGTGAAGCCTTCTAAGGTAAATCTATTTGTAATTATTTGCGTTCAAAAAATTCAGGGTTTGGATTTCAAGACTTTATCTTTCATTTGTTATGTCTGACCTCAATTGTCTGAAATCTTTTTCCTGTTTCTCTTATCTATTGTTTTACAATTTTTTCCACAAAAGTCTTTTCTTGGGTAATTATTTTGCAATAGTAAGTATCAGGGGCAATTTGTGGTACTTGTACAAAGGTATCGGCAAAGTATGAGCGTTTTTCAAAGCTAACATTGCTTATTATCTTACCTGTATTATCAAACACAATAATTTGCACACTACCCAAATACTTGCCTTGCAAAATAGCATTGAAGCCGTTGCCACTGAAAGGATTGGGCAAGAGTGTAAGTTGTAGATTTTCGGGAGCAACGTAGAAAGTTCTTTCTACGGGTTCGGCGGGGTGATACACATTATTACCGGGCTGACTGGCACGAATAGTTACAAAGCCTATGCCACCAAAAATTACGTTTTTACCACTTAGAGTAACATTACCACTTACTACTTCCAAAGTTACAGGTAAGCCACTGGAAGCAGAAACGTTTAGCTGAAAGCCACTTTCAGTGATTATTTTATCGGCAACGGGTTCAAAATTGATAACCTGATTGCGTTTGATAACCTCAAAACTTTGCTCTACATCAGCGGCAGGCTCAAAGTAGTAGTTGCCCGGTTGCGAGGCTCTTATACGAATATTGCCCGCCTGATTGAATACTACTGTGTTACCAGAAATAGAAGCTGTACCCGAAACAACCGAAAAGGTAATAGGCAAACCTCTGTTGGAAACGGCATTCAGCGTTACAGGGCTTTCATCTACGTATTTGGTGCTTATGGGGCTAAATGTAATGCTTTGCGTACCTCTTTGCACCGTAATAGTAAATACATTGCTTACTGAGCCACCTCTGCCGTCGTTGGCGGTAATGGTAATAGTGGTGGTGTTAATATCTTCGGCGGTAAAAGTTACTTCGTTGCCTGATTGTGTGATATTTACAACTCCCGTAGGCGAGGCTGTAATGTTAAACGTGAGATTATCGCCGTCAGGGTCGCTGAATATTGTGGAAATATCATTGATTACAAAAGGAGTGTCTGCATAGCGAATAGTTTGATTGGCAACAGGATTTACTACCACAGGGGGACGATTCACGGTTACCGTGAAACTCTGACTGCGTTTGCAACCTGCATTGTCAGTAGCTTCTACGGTTACGGTAGTAGTGCCTGCTCCTGCAATAGCAAGTGTAAGAATATTTCCTAAAACACTCGGATTGACAACCCCAGACGGAGAGGCAGTTGCCGTATAAGTCATTGAGCCACCTTCGGGGTCTATGAAAGCCCCCGAAAGGTTAATGGTAGGGCTTCCGTCAGAAATTTGATACAACTGGTTGGCAATAGGCGTACCTATGTTAGGAATTTGGTTGATAGTAACCGTTCTTGAAACAGATGTCAAGGACTTAGCAAGCCAGCGGCTATAAGGCGTACAAGTTACAGAACGCACAGGTGCCGAAGGATTCCAAGTAATGCTGATGCTGTGTTTATATTGATAGTTGGTTGTATTGATAGTGCCACCTACTACCTGCCAATCGTAATAAAAATTGGCATTGGTGCTTAAAGTGTAAGTTTGGGTAAGTTCGTTGCTACAAACTACATTAGGACCGCTTAAAGTTACATCAACAGGCTTGAGACGAAAATCATAGAAAAAATCGCTACCGCGTGGTGCAATGTCGGTGTACAAATTTGTGCCATCAAAATGTACGCCGTGCCCGCGATTGGTATAGCCCCAAAAACGATAAGGAGCATTCAGAGCAATCGCTCTTGCTCTTAAATCATTACTTCCGTGAACAGTAGGCAGATTAAAACCGGGTAGCCAGTTAAAGTTGGAAAAAGGTTCGCCATTATTATAGGGGATAACATCATCATCAGAGCTGTGGAAATAAACGCCAGGTGCGTCGTTGGGTCCTTCCATAAAGCCGGGAACGGTTTGGCTGAAAGGGGGGTCTTGTTTGCCCAAAGCTCCTGCAAAACCCATTGCCGCATTGGCTTTGCCACTAACGGGGTTTCCATTGATATCTAATTTGTTATCTCCTACTGCGTCAAGTGTGCCTAAATTGGGGTAATCAACCATATATGTGTACGTAGAAAGGGGTCTTTCTGTTTCTCTATCTAAATAAATATTGTGCAAAGCAATAAAAGCCCCTGCACTATGCCCTGCAATAAAAATCTGATTAGGGTCTATTTTGTAAGTATTGGCATTATTTCTAAAAAACCTTACAGCGGAACGTCCATCTTGCACTCCACGATATACAGCTCTTTTAGAAAGTTGTTCATTATTGATAGCCATTCCTAAACGATAATCTATGGTGGCAGTTACAAAGCCTCGCCGAGCAAAGGCTTGGCAGAGTTGTATCATACTTGTTTCGGTACGCGAACCTGTAACAAAACCTCCCCCAAAACAGAAAATAATAACAGGACGTTTGGTAAGAGTGTCTATGGTTTGGTTGGGTTGATAAATATCCATTCGTAATGTTACAGTTTGACCTTGTGGAGATGTAATAGTACCATAACGGTCTTCGTGTGCAAATTGAATACCAAAAAAATTAGTAGTATGCACGTGAGGAATATTAGTGCTAAATACCACATTGTTGGTGGTAACCAGTTGGGCATTGGTGAAAATTTCACTTTTATACCTATCGGGCAAGGGCTGTGCTATCACTGAGCAAGCCACCCACCAGCCAAGCAGAAGTGTAAAAATTTTTCTCATAAGCATTTATTTTTGGAGTAGTTAATTGCAATTACTTTGGTAGTTATTTACGTTCAAAAGGTTCAAAAGTTTGGGTAAAATACTATATCCAATGTTCTAAATCCTGTTTCCTATTTCCCTTTATACACAAACAATTACTTATTTTTGAACTAATTGATAGGTTTTTTGTTGTAAGGCTCTATCTTGCACAAATTTATTTTTTATTTCCTCGTAACGTTTGGGGCTTAGTCCTTTTTCTTTAATTTTTTTTGCAAAATCGGCATCATATTTATCTTTTTCAATTTGTAGGCATTTTTGGATTTTTTCCATTTCTTGCTTTTCACTTTCCGATAGTTTGGGGTTGTAGCCTGTGGCTTGTGCTTGCATAATTTCTGTCATTCTTTGTTCAGAGATTTTGCTTTTGGCTACACAACGAGGCATTAGGGTAGGCAAATCAAAGGGGTTGCTTAATTCGTACTGGTAGAGATGATAAAACTTGATAAGCTCTTCATCTTTGAAATTCTGTGCTAATACAAATAGAGTAGAAAAGCATAAAGCAATAGTAAGTAAATTTTTTTTCATAAGCATACTTAAACTTTGCGTTCAAAAATTGTTCTGCAAACATACGAATTTATTTTGAAGCAAACAAGCAATGAAACAAAATTTTGTTTGGTAAATTTAGACTAAATCCACGAAAAGAAAAATAAAGAAATTTCAAAAGTTTTTTCTGCCTTATTTTATTTGGATTTCTCGGAATTTAGCTATTTTGAAAGCTAAGTCCCTTGTAAATTTTATTTAGTGGTATTTGAGTTCCTAATTTTTCAAGGGGAATGTTATCGTTGAGGTTTTCGTAAAATCTAAAAATCCAGAAATCCCCATTTCGCTCATAAATTTCTACACGAGG
>NZ_JBRCWE010000046.1:0-67059 GCF_053497555.1 Raineya sp.
ATTCGCTACTTTGAACATCTGTTTGAGTTTGCCATAATCGGGGGCTATGTTCGGGTCTAACATCTGACGAGGATACTCCTCTCTTTTCTTAAAATGGTCAAGAAAATATAGCACCATATCCGAATTGTAAATGTTCTGCTCGCTCAATGGATAAAAACGATAGCCGTTATAGTAATCTCGCAGGTCTTGCATTATTTGCTCCTCACGGTTTTTGTCAGTCAATACCAAATTCAATAGCTCTCGCACTTCTGCTTCTGAAAAGCCCATCATTGCCTCAAATTCCTCTTCGTGAGTAAGGTGCTTGACAATATTAAAGCCACTCGTTAGGCTATCCATTGTAATAGGCGAGACACCCGTAATGAAAAACCTATCTACAATGCCCTGCTGGGTAGCATTTTTGATAGCTTCATAAAATTTTCGCACATAGCCATTCAGCGATACCGTTTCTTTGAACTCTTGTATGCTACGAGCAAGAATTTCATTAGTGAAGTGGTCGTACTCGTCTATAAGCAAGTAAATAGGCTCATCTTTGGGATAACTACGAAAAAAAAGCATTAAAACTTCGCTTGCCTCATTGAGAGCTAAAATCTCCGATTGCTTGCTTTCGGAAAAAACAGCATACTTTTCAAAAAATTCAACCAATGTAGCTTTTACGTTGGTATTAAACTCCTTTCTGGCTCTTTCAGATGTGTCTGTATTTATCCCGCTGAAATTAAAAAACAATATCCGATAGCTATTTGCCTTTGCAGTAGGATTTTTGCCAATGTAATAGTTAGCAAATAATTTCTGGAAATCTGCTTTTCGGTTTATATCGTAATAGTGTTCCAAGAGCGATACAAACAAGCTCTTGCCAAAGCGACGAGGACGCAAATACACCAAAAAACGTTCCCGCCTTGTTTCCAGCAGTTCTATGTAGGAAGTTTTATCTACATACACATACTCGCTGACTACTTGGGGGAAATTACTCAGTCCGTAAGGGAAAAAAACGGCAGGCTTCATAGAAAATCCAAGATATTATGCACCAAAATACGCATTTTTCAGAAAATATACCGAAAATAGGAGGTTTTTCGTAATTATTTAAGCCTAATTTGTGTGTAAAAAAGGAAAGAAGAAGCATTTAGACATCTGATACAAAAAATGAGAAATAAAGCCCCATAAAGGCTTGAACTCCAAACTCATTTATTTTTTACTTCTAAAAAAAGCCTCTATTTCAGCTTTATTCATACAATTCAAGCACATTTCGGGGCTGAGTCCTGCTTTACGAGCTACCAGCACCCCAAACTGATGATATTGATACCCCTCTATGTCGTGAGCATCAGCATTGATACTAATTCTAACACCTTTTTCTAATGCCTTATGCACCCAATACCAATCCAAATCCAAACGTATAGGGTGAGCATTGATTTCCAAAGCTACCCCATTGCTTGCACAGGCATCAATAATTTTCGGCATATCCAACGGATAGCCCTTTCTGCGAAGCAAAAGCCTACCCGTAGGATGCCCAATAATGGTAGTATATGGATTTTCTATAGCTTTAATAAGCCTTTCCGTAGCTTTCGCTTCATTCATATTCAAATTACTATGAATGGAAGCTACAACAAAATCAAAAGTTTTTAGAATTTCTGTATCATAGTCTAAATCTCCATTTCCCAGAATATCACTTTCAATGCCTTTGAAAATCTTAAAATGAGGATTTTGTTGGTTGAGCGTCTCTATTTCTTGATGTTGTTGTACAATTTTTTGTACAGAAAGCCCCCCCGCATAATACGCTGATTGCGAGTGGTCAGTAATACCCAAATACTCAAAACCAAAACTTTCAGCGGCTTTTGCCATTTCCGCAAGACTATGTTTGCCATCGCTGTATGTGGAATGTGCGTGCAAAGTGCCTTTCAAATCTTGTTTTTCAATGAGAAAAGGTGTCTGAGTGTATGAAAATTCAAAAATACCCTCACGAATTTCAGGTGGCAAATAAGGTAAGCCCACTTTGGCATAAATTTCATTTTCGCTTCGCCAAATATTCTTTTGTGCTATTTCTAAAAGTGTTTGATTTTGAAAGGCATAAACAAGATGTTTTTCGGAAGCGGAAAGCAAAAAAACAAGACCAGCAAAATTATTTTCATTAGCCAAATAAAATTCTACTTTCAGTGGCAAATCTTTTACCTTTCCACGCCATACAAATATACCCGACTTTTCGGGATTAGGCTCTAAAAAAGGACAAACATTCAGATATTGATGTAAATCTTGCCCACACTCTACTACAAAAGCAAGCGTCTGTATCACCTCCAAACACCTTCTAAACTCTCCTACTACTTGAAAGCGTTTGATAGAGGGGCTGGCTTGTAAATAGTTTTGTAAAGCCTGCTCAATAGGCAAAACTTCGGCATAGAGCAATTTTTCGGCATTCAGTTGGATAAACAAAAGCCCATTTTTGATGGTTTCCTGCATTTTCTCGCCGAACCCTTTGATTTGCGAAATTTTATCATTTTCACAAGCCTCAAACAATGCTTCGGGAGTAGTTATGCCTGCTTCTTGCCAAAGGATACGTACTCTTTTTGCCCCTAATCCTTTGATTTTAAGAACTTTCAAAAGACCTTGTGGAGTTTGAGCGAGCAAGTTTTCAAGTTCTTGAAAGGTTTGAGTTTGCGTGATTTCCCAAATCTTTTCGCCTATACTTTTTCCGAAAAGCCTGATAATGGTATCTTTCGGAAGCGATGCTAAATTTTCTGTAATTTTTTCAATTTTGAAAATAGCAGAATGATACGACCGCACTTTGAACTCATTTTCGCCGTGCAGTTCAAGCAGTGTGGCAAAAAAATTTAACTTTTCGGCAATAGTTTCGTTGGTAAGCACAGGAAGTTTGGGTTTTAGGACAAATATAGCAAAAAGCCTACAAAATATTGCAGGCTTTTTGTGAAAAGAATAATCTATCAGAAGGTTTAATAAAATTCTAATAGCGATAATGTTCAGCTTTGAAAGGACCATTCTTGCTTACACCGATGTATTCGGCTTGCTCATCTGTGAGGTCTTCAAGCTCTGCTCCCAATTTAGCAAGATGCAAACGAGCCACTTTCTCGTCAAGGTGCTTGGGAAGAACATACACTTTATTTTCGTACTTGTCAGAATTTTGCCACAATTCTATTTGAGCAAGGGTTTGGTTGGTAAAAGAATTGGACATCACAAAGGAAGGGTGTCCCATAGCACAACCTAAATTCACCAAGCGTCCTTCGGCAAGCAAGATAATATCTTTGCCGTCAATGGTGTATTTATCTACTTGTGGCTTAATGGTATCTCGGGTATGTCCATAATTTTTATTGAGCCAAGCCACATCAATTTCATTATCAAAATGTCCGATATTGCAAACGATGGTTTTATCTTTCATCATTTTGAAATGACGGTCGGTAACAATTTTACAATTTCCTGTAGCAGTAACTACTATATCGGCTTGTGGAATAGCATTATCCATTTTAAGCACCTGATAGCCGTCCATACAGGCTTGTAAGGCACAGATAGGGTCAATTTCAGTAACAATTACTCTTACGCCTTGTGAGCTAAGCGATTGAGCCGAACCTTTACCTACATCACCATATCCTGCTACTACGGCAACTTTTCCTGCAAGCATCACATCTGTGGCTCTGCGAATGGCATCAACCAAAGACTCGCGACAGCCGTATTTGTTATCAAATTTAGACTTAGTAACCGAATCATTTACATTGATAGCAGGAATAGGTAAGGTACCTTTACGCATACGCTCATAAAGGCGATGAACCCCCGTAGTAGTTTCTTCGGAAATCCCTTTAATTCCTTTTACTAAATGCGGATAGCGGTCTAATACCATATTGGTCAAATCGCCACCATCATCAAGAATCATATTCAAAGGCTCTCCGTTGGGGAAAGCAAAAAGAGTTTGCTCTATGCACCACTCATATTCTTCTTCGGTCATACCTTTCCAAGCAAAAACAGGGATACCTGCGGAGGCAATAGCGGCGGCGGCGTGGTCTTGGGTGGAAAAAATATTACAAGAAGACCAAGAAACTTCGGCACCGAGTTCTACAAGCGTTTCAATGAGAACCGCCGTTTGGATAGTCATATGCAAACAGCCTGCGATTCTAGCTCCTTTGAGAGGTTTGCTTTCGCCAAATTCTTTACGCAAAGCCATAAGTCCGGGCATTTCGGCTTCTGCGAGCTGAATTTCTTTTCTACCCCAAGCCGCAAGGCTCATATCCTTTACTTTGTAAGGCAAACGTTCTTGTGAATGTGTCATTTTTTTATATTTTTAATTTTTGCACACAAAGGTACAACAATATTTCGGGAAAAGCAAAGAAACTAAGGATTTTGAGCATAGTGGTTTTTATGGTTTGCAGTAAAAATCTTACTTTCTAAATTTAGACACCCTCCATCATTGTAATCCTGTAAAATCCTACAAATCTTGGTAAAAAAAAGAAAAGCGTTGAGAAAATCTCAACGCTTAAAAACATTTCAAGTAAAACCGATTATTTTATTAGTAATTGGTAGATTGAGGGTTGAAGTTTGTCCAACCTTGTGTCCAGTCATTAGTACCAAAAGCACCACGGAAATTTACTTTTTCAAAGAAAGCATCATTGGCTTTGCCTGTCCAAATGGCACCTGAAAGCAAAGGCGAGCCTGCATTAGGAAGGCGTTGAGGATTATTCAAAGAACCGATATTTCCAAGTCTTAAATCAGCAGTATTGGCACGAGTATTGGTAGTATTGTACCAAGTCTGAACATCGGCAGTAGTAAAATTGGGAGTTTCACCTGTAGGGTTAGCAGAGCGGGCATAGTTTCCTGAACCACCAGTCCAGCCTGCAATTACTACCCCAGCCATTTGCAATTCATTGCTTTGAACGTTTGCCCAAGTAGCGTTACCATCTAAACGCAATCCTTCGGGGAAACCAACAAAGACAGAATTGAATACGCTTGTACGCGTATTTCTACGCAAGTGCATACCTCTACCAAAAGAACCTGAACCCAAGCCTGGATTAGGAATAGCAGATGCTGTATCTGCAAGGAAGCAAGTAATATTAGCAAAAACAGGTGCAGTAAAAGGAGGGTTACCTGGTGAGCCTGGGTCAAAGTTATCTGATTCAAAACCATTAGAAGTAGATTTATCGGCAAAATTTCTATCACGAATAGAGAAACCGAACTGAATTTTGCCTGTAAAGCCCCAATCAGTATCAAACTCATCGTCCCAACCTCTGTGAGCAACCAAATACTTACTATCTACGGTACCACCAAACCACTCGTAAGAGTCGTCGCCACAATAAGAAACTTGGATATAATCAATTTTCGTACCTCTACCTACACCATATAAAGTGAGTCCATTGATTTCCTTATCAGGCTGAAAAGCAATACCTGCAAACTCAATGCGTACATACTTCAAAACGCCTGAGTTATCGTTGGGGTCGCTCCCACCGAAAGTACCACGAATACCACCTTCCATAGAAGCACCTACTTGGTTGGTAGGGGCATTTCCCGCAATCACAACACCACCCCAATCGCCATAACCGCGAGAACCCGCAGGAAGGTTGGAAGTAAATACAATAGGAGCATCGGCTCTGCCTTCAGCAAAGATTTTACCACCTTTTTCTACTATCAAAGTACCTTTGCTATCTTTATCACCAAAAATAACGGTACCAGGCTCAATCGTTAAAGTTGAACCTTCGGTTACATACACAAAACCTCTCAAAAGGTACTTTTCAGAAGCCTTCCAAGTAACTTCTCCTTTGATTTCCCCTTGTACAATAATTTTACCATCAGGAGTTTTTTGCACTTGGGGTCCTTCATCTTTCTTTTTGTTACAAGCTGCAATGGCTAAAAAAGCCACAGCCATAACAGAGTAAAACAACGTTTTCATCATTTTGTTGGGTTTAGGGTTTTAGAACTAAAATTTATAGGTAAAAATGAAAAAGTAGTTGCTTCCTGGTCTAAATGACTTGATATCACCATCTTCTCTATCAATTTTGGCATTCAAGTTAGCATCTTGTACCACTCTAAACTTTTGGTTCAAAATATCTTGCATTGTAAAACGTACTTCAAATTTTTGAGCAAAAGTTTTAGCAATATTGAAATCTATGATATGTCTTTGGTTTTCATAAAAACTTGGGGTATTGAAATTACCCACCAAGAACAAGCGAGGACCCGCCACATTGTAGAGAGCATTGACCTGCCAGCCTTTCTCCTCATCATTGTAATACAAACCAAAATTCACAAGATAAGGCGACTGACCTACCAAAGTACGATTTTCAGGCGCATCTACATCTACTACCCCTACGCTCGGTCCTAAATCCACTTGTCTTCCTACATTCACCTTGCTTATCAGATAAGAGGCATTGGCAACTACGCCTAAATTCTGAAAAAACTTGCTAGATGAGCCATAGAACTGCTTTCTTACTTCAACTTCTACCCCGTAAGCCTGAGCTTGTACGGCGTTTCCGAAAGAGTAAGCAAAGTTATTCGTTCCTGCTCCACCTGTATTGTTTTGCAAATAGTTTTCAATAGGATTGGCAAAACGCTTGTAGAAAGCCCCCAACGAAATCAACTCAGAGGCAGAGGGATAATATTCCCAACGCAAATCTGCATTATCTATGGTAGCATTTTTCAAGCGAGAATTACCCGTAATACTTGCATTGAGGTTGAAATCATAGAATATAAAAGGAGCAAGTTCTCTAAATTCAGGACGATTAACACTACGAGAATATGCCAAACGCATTAAACTTTTATCAGTGAGGTTGTAGGTCATATTCAAAGAAGGCAAAATGCTCAAAATAGGATTTCTTGCTCCTTCGGGGTTGCCCGAAAGATTGAGTGTATTAATTTCTTGAAGGTTGTATTCTAAACGTACACCGGGCGTAATACTGAATCTTTTGAAAGGAATATAAGCCCCCACATAAGGAGCGGCAAGTAAGTTGCTGGCATCATAAGAATCTACTGAGCTGGTTCCCTCTACAAAAGTAAGCCCATTGATACCATCAACATTTTCAGGACGGAAAACTTGCGAAAGAGGTTGTTCCTTAATAGCCTGAATATTCGCAGGGTCAGCAGTGGGAGAAACCAAATAACTGAAATAGCGAGCTTTGAAGTCACGATTTTTTAGCTCTGTATAAACCCCAAAACGAATTTTAGGTGTTAGTTTCTCTTCCGAATTTTCGTTGAGCTTACGCTCAAAAGCTAAACTGGCAGAATAAGCAAACTCATTGAGCTTAGAGAAATAGCGTCCATCAAACAAGTTTCCAGACCCTGGTATTGAAAGCTGAAACGGAACTGGAGAGCCATCAGGAAGAGTAGCACCGGTTTTTCGGTTAGTTACCAATCTTCGCCAATCGGGTTCGCTTTTGTTGGTATAGTTAAACCCTGCAATCCAAGTGAAATTTGTTTTTTCGCCAATATTATGCTTACCTATCAGTTGACTACCAAAGAAACTTTTTTGCTCAAAGCGTTGTGAGTAATTTTCATTATCTACGGTGTTGATAATATCTCCTCCTCTACGAATAAGAGCCTGCTTGAAACTTTGCTGATTGAACAAGGTTTTCAGTTCTATACGATTAGAGGCATTTTTCACAAAAGACCAATTGTGCAGTATTCCCAAGCGATAAAAATTAGTGTAGGTAGCATCAACAAAAGAAGCCGATTTAGGAGGTGGGAATGGCTGTACAAGTAAGAAATTATTAAATTCTGCATCATAGTATTGATGTGTATTACCATAATTGATAGCCGTAAGATTGGCAACTTGCCAGCTACCCGCCCTGAAACGGCGTCCCATATTATACGACAGACGCAAGTCAGGCAATACCCTTTTGGTTCTAAAACCTAAATCAGATGGTAAATCGTGAGCTAATTTAGCTCTTTCCGCAGGAGAAAGTGAATTACTAATAAAGCTCGGAAAGCTGGCAGGTAAGCGTCTTAGTCCGTTATCAAAACCCAAAAAATCTGTACCACTACCCTGATAATCTTGTACTTGTTCCAAGGTAGTATTAGTTCTAAATCCGTAGCCTATACTGATGTTGGTAAAGTTTTCTTCGGGAGCGGTTTTGGTGTAAATCTTTACTGCTCCACCTGCAAAATCGCCGGGCAATTCGGCGGCACCTGATTTGAAAATCAGTACCCTATCAATCATATTGCTGGGCACAAGGTCAAAGGAAAAAGCACGTGTATCTACTTCGGTAGAAGGAGCATAAATGTCGTTAATCATTACGGCATTATAGCGTTGGGGCAAACCACGAATAATCGCAAAGCGATTTTCTTGCAAAGAAACCCCTGGAATACGGCGAAGCACTTGGGCGGCATCGCGGTCTTGTGTTTTTTGTATTTGTTCCGAGCCTATACCCACAGCCACCTGCTCGGCTTCTTTGATTTCTGCAATTACGGCAATAGTTGTTCCTGTTTCTCTTTTACCTACTACTTCAATTTGTCCTATGGTTTGATTTTCAGGAACAATTGAGGTGTTGATAAGCAAAATTTTACCTGCTTCTACTTTCAAATCAGGAATTTCTTTGGTATCGTAGCCTACGTAGGTAATTACAAGCGTATAAGTGCCTTCGGGAACATTGTTTATCTGAAAATTACCATCTACATCTGTGGTGCTACCCATTGAAGTTCCTTTCAAAAATACACTTGCACCAATTACTGCCTCTTGTTCGGTTTCATCTTTGATTTGCCCCTTGATAGTGCCTGTATTTTGAGCTAAAGCAGAAAAAGAAAAAATAAAAAATAACAACAATAGTGAAAAGTACCTCATAAAATCTGATTGATTTAATTTTGGTGCAAAAGTAAAGCCCTCTTGTTATTTGTGGCTTAATGCTTTATTAAGAAATTTTTATCAATGCAAAGAAACGTAAGCTCTATTTTTAACTTGCAATTCAAAAATTTAACCTTTACTTAATCTTTCAAAAAGCACACAATTTCGCATTGCTTGCGAAATAATTTTACCCTGTTTTACGTTTTTATCCCAAAACATTAAACCATAAATCTGTATGCAGAAATTTACATTTCTACTATTGTTTTTTTGGGTAAATTATTCGCTAAAAGCCCAGAACGACTACAAAGACTTCTCTCAACTTTCTAACTCGCTCAAACAATTAGCCTCCCGAAACAGCAATGTAGCACAACTAAAAGCTATTGGGAAAAGTGTTCAGGGGAAAGAAATTTGGCTTCTTTCGCTCACAAAGGGTGGAAAAGCGGAAGAAAAACCCGCTATTTGTATTGTTGCGGGCATAGATGCCTTTCATTTGGCAGGTGTAGAAAGTAGCTTGCAAATAGCTGAAAATCTTTTACAAAATAGTTCCAAAGATAGCATACAAAAAATTTTAGAGCAAAAAACCATTTACATCATACCTTGTCTTAATCCCGATGCCTATCAGCAGGCTTTTTCCAAAATAAAATACGAAAGAAACCACAACGCAAGCAATTCGGACAATGACCGCGACGGCAAACTCAATGAAGACGGCTTTGAAGATTTGAATAACGACGGCTACATCACGCTTGTACGCATTGAAGATGCCACAGGCGAATATAAATCTCACAGAGATGATGCCCGTATTTTGGTGAAAGCCGATGCCACCAAAGGCGAAAGAGGTGCTTATATTCTTATTTCCGAGGGCATTGATAACGACAAAGACGGCAAATGGAACGAGGATGGCGAAGGAGGCATCATTCTAAACAAAAATTTTACCTTCAACTATCCGTTTTTTACAGACGGAGCAGGTGAATACGCCGCTTCTGAACCTGAAAATAGAGCTTTGATGGACTTTTTATATGAAGCCAAAAATGTGTATGCTGTGTTTCAGTTGGGAGCAGTCAATAACCTCACCGAACCTGTAAAATTTGATAAAATGAAAGCCAGCCAAAAGATTATTTCAGGTTGGCAAGAAAAAGATGTGAAAGTGAGCGAGCAAGTAAGCAAATTGTACGAGAAAGCGGGTATCAAGGGCTATCCTTCTATGCCTACACAAGGCGGAAACTTTACCGATTGGGCTTATTTTCATTATGGCAGATTGAGCTTTGGAACGCCTGTTTGGGCTTTACCCAAAGATACTGCCAAGAAAAATGCCACCGATAACGAAGAAGTAAGATTTTTGCGTTGGGCAGAAGCAAATAAAATCAGCAATGTTTTCATAGATTGGAAACCTATCAATCACCCTGATTTTCCAAACAAAAAAGCAGAAGTGGGCGGCATTGTGCCTTTTGCCAAATACAACCCACCCGTGAGTTTTCTGAAAGAAACTACTGAAAAACACAGCAAATTTTTTACTGAATTTTTATGGCAAATGCCCGCCTTGCAAATCACGAATATTCGTACTGAAAGCCTTTCAGGAGGGCTTACACGCATCACTGCCGATATTCACAACAAAGGACTGCTACCAACTCATAGCGAATTGGGTGAAAAAACCCGCCACGTAGATAAGCTCAAAATTGAGCTAATTCATAGCAAAAGCCAAACGATTGTTTCGGGCAAGCGGAAAGATGTTATTCGTAAGCCTTTGGGAGCAGGTGAAAAAATGGAAGTTTCTTGGATTGTTGCAGGTTCGGGTGAGGTACAAATACAGATACATTCTGCCACCGCTGGAAAGGATAATGCAAAAGTTAATTTACGATAAAAATTCAAATCCATTTTTAACAAAACATAGGGCTTCTATTTCAATGAAGCCCTTTTTTGTGTAAGCAAACTTATTTTCTTACCCAAATACCATTTTATTCTTGGCTGATTACAAATTTTAAGCCTCTTTTTGGAAAGAACATCAATTTTTGTTATTCTTTCAAACTTTTTTGTAGTTTTATGCGTAGATTTGTTTAGAAACTCAAACCTACTGCTATGAAAATACTTGGACAATATTTCCCTTCCTACAAAATTGGAGAAGATATACGTATATTTTTCCGTAGGCTCACCGAAGCCGATGTTATTCCTTTGGTAGAATTTTACTACAATCTTTCGCAAGAAACACGTTATATGCGTTTTCAAATGGTTACCGAAGGATTGCCCGAAAGCAAAATTTACGAATACGCCGAAATGCTTTGTAAGGTAGAAGGCAAAGGTCTTGCCATTGTAGCCTATACTTACGAAAATGGCATTGAAAGCTTTGTAGGAGTAGCCCGCTATATGTTTGAAGGCGAAACTACCGAAAAAGCCGAATTTGCTATCGTTTTACGTGATGATTTTCAAGGGAAAGGTTTAGGCAAATATCTTTTGCGTTTGCTTTTTGCAGAAGCCCAGCGTTATGGCATAGAAAAATTGTATGGCTCAATGCTCCCTGCCAATATAGCTATTATTGAACTCATCAAAAAAGTAGCTCCTACCAACCATCATTTTATTCACAAAGAGGGACTAGTAGAAGTTGAAATAAATTTTCACCAAGACTAAAAAAG
Source organism: Raineya sp. (assembly GCF_053497555.1). Classification (NCBI taxonomy): domain Bacteria; kingdom Pseudomonadati; phylum Bacteroidota; class Cytophagia; order Cytophagales; family Raineyaceae; genus Raineya; species Raineya sp. The sequence continues at coordinate 11,377 of NZ_JBRCWE010000046.1, forward strand.
TTTTTTGCGATTTACAAGATTGTATTTTTGAAAAGAAAGTCCTTAAAAAAGAAAGGCTCTACTTTTATCAAGTAAAGCCTTTTTTTCGTATAAAGTGGAAATTACAATTTCACACCTACTTCAAAAGAAATCAGATTTTGTTTGATAGAAAGGAAACTATTGCCACTTCCTACGTCTTCCTTATTTACAACATTGATAAAGGAACGTTGGTAGTTGATACCTGCAAATATTGGGTTATTACCAACTTTATACTCCACCCCAATACCAATAAACATACCAAAATCCAAAGGGCTAAATTTGGTGATATAGCTGGCACTTCTGCCTTGGTCATCTACATAATTACCTGATTTTCTTTTGCTTCCTACCAAAACTTCGGGTTGCACACCAAAATTCACAAAGCCCTTGCCATTGGGGAAAAGTTCATCAGTAAAAAGTTTCAAACCCACAGGCAGTTGAATGTATTGCAAACCATATTTTTCTTCCAAAACGCCTGGCAAGCCTGTTACTTGTGCTTTGTAATTTGCCTGTTTGGTAGTGAAAAGTAAGCCCATTGTAAAGGCATAGCGTTCTGTCCATACTACATCTGCAATAGGACCGATAGTAAAACGCAAAGAACTACCATTTGGAGAGGCTTCTATACCATTTTCAGTAGATTTCACACTATTGAAACCAATAGGCAAGCCCATTTTCAAGCCCAATTTGAATCCTGTATCATCTTGGGCAAAAAGATTGAAAGCCAAAACAACAAATAACAAAGAAAGCGATAATTTTTTCATATTTTTTTAGTTTAAGTTTGAATGTTGCAAAGTAAGCAAGAAGGTTTCAAATAAGCAAATTATTTCCCAATGTTTGCCATTTGCATTTTTATTTGATTGATTTCGTTTTCAATATTGGTGATTTGCTTATTATTATTAGCATTCATTTCGTTGAGAGCATCAATCTGACGGCGAGCTATTACGTTTTTGTTTTCAAGCTCTGTTTTTTTGAGTTGGTCAGATTCTTTGGCTATCTTTTTCTGTGTTTTTTCTATATCATTTTGAAGGCTTTTCGCTTTTTTTTCATTATCAGCTATTTGGCTACGCAAATCTTTGAGCATTTTTTCCTTCTCACGTATCATTTTCTCGTAGTATTCTTTGTAATAGTTGAAAAGGAAAGTCGTAAAAAACTCCTTAAAACGCTCCATTTCTTGCGGATTTTCGCGTGCATTCAGATAAATATCGTAGCCCATCATAAAAGCAACAGCCATTTCAGGGCGACCTGTATCGCTGGAAAATTGTACGTGCAAATCACCTCTACGAGTAGTAACTTGGGGCAAAGTAGCTTCGGGTACTACCAAGCCGTGTCTGCCATTTTTTTTAGATTTTAGGTTAAAGTTTTTTTTCACGTATGCCGAAAAGGCATCTTTCAAATCGTCCTCTGTACCTTTTTCAATGCCTGCCGCCCAAGCATCTACATTGATTTTTTCCAAAGTAATTTGCTTTTGATATGGGGCAAGCGATTGAGCCAAAACAAAATTGCCGACTAAAAGTAGCCCAAGCATTGTAACTAACTTTTTCATAAAAATAAAATTTTGAGTGAAACCAATAGCAAAGCTATAAAAATTGTGCCAATATAAAAATTTTCACCTAAAAAATTAGAATTTCAAAGCAATACAAGAAATTTCTACATTGGCATCTTTGGGCAGACGGCTCACTTCTACGGTTTCGCGGGCAGGTGGATTTTCCCCAAAATAAGAGCCATACACTTCATTGATGGCTTGAAAGTTATTGAGGTCTTTTACAAAAATGGTACTTTTTACTACGTTTCCAAAGTCCATTCCCGCCTCTTGCAAGATAGCCAAAATATTACGCATTACCTGATGTGTTTCGGCTTGGATAGTATCTTGCACCATAATACCTTCTTTCAGAGCAATTTGCCCTGAAATAAAAAGTAAATTACCTGCTAAAACCGCTTGGCTATACGGACCAATAGGGGCTGGTGCATTTTCGGAAAAAATAACTTTCTTACTCATAATAGCAAAATTTTGAGGTTAAAGATATAAAAAAAAGCCTCTTTTTCAAGAGGCTTTTAGGAAAGTTTTTAGAAATTAGTCTATATTCTTAATTTCTACACGACGGTTGGCGGCACGTTGTTGAGGGGTTTTGTTACCAGCCTTAATATCAGTGCTTCCGTCAGCAGGTCTTTCATCACCATAACCAATAGCTTGGATACGGTCTGCAGAAATTCCTTTCTTCACAACGTAAGCCTTGATAGCATCAGCACGTTGCTGTGAAAGTTTCTTATTAGCGGCTTTATTACCTACGTTATCGGTGTGTCCTTCTACAACAATTTTAGCATCTTTATACTCATTCAACAAAGCAACCAAGTTATCAAGAATAGGGAATGATTGCTTCAAGATAGTAGCTTTGCCTGTTGCGAAGTTTACACGTTTAGCAATATTCAAGAGAGCTTGCTCATCAATTTTCTTTTTAGGACAACCTTTTTCTTCAGGTACACCAGGAACATCAGGACAAGCATCGTCAGGGTCAGCGATACCATCACCATCTCTATCAGGACAGCCTTGGAATTGAGCTAAACCAGCTTGGTCAGGGCAACGGTCGTTTTTATCAGCAATGCCGTCGTTATCTCTATCAGGGCAACCTTGCAATTCAGGTTTTCCCGCTTCAGTAGGACAAGCATCGTCAGGGTCAGCAATGCCGTCGCCGTCAGTATCAGGACAGCCTTGGAATTGAGCTAAACCGGGCGTATCAGGACATTTATCTTCTTTGTCAATGATTTTATCACCATCTCTATCAGGACAGCCTTTGAATTCGGCAGTACCCGCTTCATCAGGACAAGCATCCTCTCCATCAGTAATGCCGTCGTTATCTCTATCAGGACAGCCACCCAATTCTTTTTTTCCAGCTTCAGTAGGACACTTGTCTTTTCTATCGGGAATTCCATCATTGTCAGTATCTTTGGCTTTACCAAGCTTGAAAGTCAAACCACCATTGTGCATCCAGTATGCTCTGGGACCAACGCCACCAAACTCATTTTCTTTGGGAGCAAGAGGCATACCATTGTATGCAGTTCTTAGTGTAAGAGCTACACTTTCGTTGAACCAGAAATTCAAGCCTAAACCACCACCTACTGTTCCATAGCTCATATCGGCAATTCTGTGCAAACCACCACCTACAAATACGTGAGGGTCAAACCAGAAGCCTTCTTTGTTACCAAGTGGATGCACTTGAGCATTCAAAGTCAAGAAATTGGAAAGGTCGCCTGTACCCCCTACGGTATTTTCAACGATTTTATCAATACGGCTCAAAGTGTAATTGGCTGTTAAACCAAACAAAGGCTTAATGCGATAGCCAACAGTAACCCCTACACCCTCATTCCAGTTTTTAGTTTCAAAAGGTTTTTTCTCTTGGGCGTAAGGAAGGATAAAGTCCATTGCAGAATAATGGAAGCCTATACTCCATTTATCCTGAGCTTGCAGGTTGCCCACTACCAAACAAGCGAGCAAGAAAGAAAGTAGTTTGGTCTTTTTCATAAGGTTTAACATTTGTTACTACATTTAAGGTTTTAGGTTTGCTAAACTTCTTGGTGCAAAGTTGCACAAAAGAATAAAAAATCAAAACAAAAAAATATTTTTTTTCAAAAATCTGTCGCAAATCTTTTGGATTTTTTTGTAAAAAGCAAGAAATTGCCACAAAAATTAAAAAATTTATCTTGGCTTAATATGCAAAAAAAAATCGTAAAAGTAGGCAATATCGCTTGTGGTAGCGAAAAATTATTTCTAATATCAGGTCCTTGTGTGATTGAGGACGAACTGACAATGATGAAAACTGCCGAAATGTTAAAAGAAGTTTCCGAGAGGCTTCACATTCCCGTAATATTCAAGTCTTCTTACCAAAAAGATAACCGTAGTTCTTTGGAGTATTACATTGGTCCTCGCATTGAAAAAGGACTTGAAATGCTTGCCAAAATCAAAAAAGAATTTGGTTTTCCTCTGCTTTCAGATGTGCATTATCCCGAACAAGTGCCTTTGGCGGCAGAAGTGCTTGATGTTTTGCAAATACCTGCCTATTTGTGTATGCAAACCGATTTGATTGTAGCGATCGCCAAAACTCAAAAAGTCATCAATATCAAACACGGGCAGTTCCTTGCTCCCGAAAATATGGCAAAACCTGCCCAAAAAGCTATTGATAGCGGCAATGACCAAATTATTCTCACTGAAAGAGGTTATACATTTGGCTACAATGACTTGGTAGTAGATCCTCGCAGTTTTTATCATCTCAATCAAATTGGATTTCCTGTGGTATTTGATATTACTCACTCTATTCGCAAATATGGCATACCCAGTGCCGACCCCAAAGGCGGAGCAAGAGAGTTTTTACCAACCATTGCCCGAGCTGGCGTAGCGGCAGGGGTTGATGGCGTATTTATAGAAACACACCCCGAACCCGCCAAAGCCCTTTGCGATGCCGCCAGCCAAATGTGTGTATATGATTTGGAAGAGTTTTTGAAGCCACTTATTGAAATTCACGAGCTTGAAGTAAAATATCGTGAAAAAACTTTGGCTTTGGCTTGATTTTTGAAAATTTTTGTTTAATTTAGCACTCAAATAGCAAAAAATATGAAAAAATTGAAGTTCTTGTTAGCTTTTACAGCAATAGTAGCTTTAGTAGCTACTTCTGCTTGCACTCGCCGTTACACTTGCCCTACGTATTTGAAGCAAGAAAACAAAACTGAAAAGCAAGATACTCGCGGATAATTTTCTGCCACTATTTGCAAAAAAAGGGGGAAATTTCCCCCTACATTTTTTTTATTCCTAAGTTCCATAGCGTAAAAGCCCAAATATCTGCCCATTCATCAATTTGCTTACTAATAGGTTTTCCTGCTCCGTGTCCTGCATCTACATCTATGCGTATGAGTGTAGGTTTTGAACCTTTTTGATTTTCTTGTAAAGTAGCAATAAACTTAAACGAATGAGCAGGCACTACTCTATCATCTTTATCAGCGGTATAAACAAGCGTTGCAGGATACGAAGCGGGTTTGATGTTGTGTAAAGGCGAATATTTGTAAAGATTCTGAAAATCCTCCTTGCTCTGCTCTGCCGAGCCGTATTCAGGCACCCAAGCCCAACCTATGGTAAATTTATGAAAACGAAGCATATCCATCACCCCTACACCGGGTAAAGCCACCGCAAAGAGTTCAGGACGCTGTACCATACACGCCCCCACAAGCAAACCTCCATTGCTACGCCCCGAAATAGCTAATTTTTCGGCAGAGGTATATTTTTCACGGATAAGAAACTCGGCGGCGGCAATAAAATCATCAAAAACATTTTGCTTTTTCAGTCTGGCTCCGTCCAAATGCCATTCTTCTCCATATTCGCTTCCACCTCGCAAATTAGCCACTGCATACACGCCACCTGCTTCCAGAAAAGGTATCAGACGCACATCAAAACTCGGATTGATGCTAATATTAAACCCTCCATATCCATACAAATAGGTAGGATTTTTGCCGTTGCGTTTCAAACCTTTTTTGTAAGTGATAAACAAATGTACTTTCTTGCCGTCTTTGCTTGGATAAAAAACCTCTTTGGTCTCATAATTTTCGGCTTTGAAAGGAATTTTAGGAGCAAAATACAAAGTAGAAGTATGCGTAGCAAAGTCGTACTTATAGATATTGCCTCCCTGTAAAAATGAGCTAAATGTATAATAGGTAAAAGTTGCCTCCTCTTTTCCTGTAAAACCTGCTACCGTACCCAAAGCAGGCAGTTTTATTTCATTTGTTTTCTTACCATTTTTATCAAAAAGCCAAACCCTATGGCTAGCATCTTGCATATAGGTTGCAATAAAATACCCTCCCATATAACGCACACTGGTAAGCACATTTTCGCTTTCGGGAATGAGCGTTTTCCAGTGTTCGGGGGCAGGATTTTCCAAAGGGATAGCTACTACACGATAGCGGGAGGCTTGGTAATTGGTGCGTATGATTGCGTGGTTATCCAACGTGGTGATAAGCTGGTTTTCTGCCTCCTGATGAGCTATGAGAGGCTTCAAATCGGCATAAGAAGTAAGTTTTTTGTATAAAATGGCTGTTCCTGCTGTTCCTTTCGGCAGAAACACATAAAGCAAATCATTTTTTTCACTTACCGAAGCTGAAACATTCTGCAAAGGATTTTTCCTATCCACAAAAATAAGTTCATCTTGGCTCTGGGGCGTGCCTATTTTATGATAATAGAGTTTGTGAAACTCGTTTTTGGCTTCATACTCTTTACCTGCTTTGGGGGCATCGTAACGGCTATAAAAAAAGCCATCTTTATACCAAGCAATACCCGAAAATTTTACCCAATCCAGCTTTTCAGAAAGTTTTTGTTTGGTTTGCAAATCAAGTATTTCAATGCTATTCCAATCGGAGCCTCCTTTTGCCCAAGCATACGCAAAATAACGCTTGTTTTCAGATACCGACCAAGAATTGATAGAAACGATTCCTTCTGCCGACATTGTGTTGGGGTCTAAAAGCAATTCTTCCTGATTGCCTTTTTTGAGGTAAAAGACAAACTGATTTTGCAGACCATCATTTTTTTGGATAATTTCAAAATCGCCATAGCTCACAGGCACTCCCATTTTCGGATAGTTCCAAACTTCTTGCAAACGCTTGCGGATTTGGCTACGATAAGGAATTTGAGAAAGATAATCAAAAGTTAGGGTATTTTGAGCCTTTATCCATTCCCTCACAGCCACCGAATCCGAAACTTCCAGCCAGCGGTAAGGGTCGGCTACTTTTACCCCAAAATATTCATCAATCTGATTAACTTTTGCTGTTTGCGGATAAGATATTTTTTGTGCAAACATTGGTGAAGCCGAAATCAAAAAGGTTGAAATATAATAACGCAACATAGGCAAAGTTTTTGGCAATATAACGAAAACTTTGTCTGAATGTTGCGTGGTAGGGTAAAGCTATTTTCTTGCTAAAAAATAAAATCCACAACTATCAAGCCCGCAGGTACTACCCAAGAAAGAATGCCTTTGCTCATAGCTTTGCCATAATCTAAATCAGAAAAACCTTTCCAAGCCTGTAAAATTGCGGGAATTGCCACCGCCACATAAATTGCCACACTCCCAAAGGTAGTAATTTTCCCCCAAGTGCTATTCCAACTTTGAGCAATATTGGTAATGAAATTGATGATAAAGAAAATGCTCAACCCCGCAAATAGTAAGGTATTGATAGCAAGATTTTGACGAGCTTTTTTGTGTCGTTCCATTTTAGTACAATTTTTCGGAAAATATAAACAATTTTCAAATTAAGGCAAAAAAATGATGAAAAATTATGCCAAAATTTGTAGCATTTATGAATCAAAGCAGGCAATTTTGTACAACTTCATCTAAAAAGTCTTACTTCTTATTTCCTACCCCCATTACAAAATCTGTTAAGCGATTTAGAAATGTAGAAATATTTGGCTTTTTTGTAAATATTACCTAAATTGAGCCAAAATCCACAGACAACGCAAGTAATAATTATGGAAGACGAAAAAATCATCAGTACAAGGCAGAAAGCCCTGAAAATCAACTTGGATACAAGTATTTATGGCTCATTTGCCGAAATAGGTGCAGGGCAAGAAACCGCCGCTGTTTTTTTCAAAGCAGGTGGGGCTTCGGGCACTATTGCCAAAACAATGTCGGCGTATGATATGACTTTCAGTGATGCCATTTATGGCAAAGAGGAAAGTGGTAGGTATGTATGCGAACCACGCCTAATGAAAATGCTTGCCAAAGAATTTAGCCTTCTGGAATTACGTTTGGGCGAAAAAAGAGGAGAAAGCACCAAATTTTTTGCTTTTGCCAATACCGTTACTACTATCAATTATACACGCACCGTACAAGGACACGGCTGGCTGGGGGTTCGCTTTCAGCTCAAACCGCAATCCCCCCCCAACGATGTAGTCATACACGTTAGAATGAATGATAAAGACGCCATTCTGCAACAACAAGCCTATGGTATTTTGGGGGTAAATCTTATTTATGCCTGCTTTTTTCATTACCAAGACCCCAAAGCCTTTGTGCTTTCGCTAATGGATAATCTTTCACGCGAACGCATAGAAATTGATATGATACGCTTTGATGGTCCTGATTTCAAAAATATTGATAACCGCCTTATTACGCTCAAATTGGTGCTATTTGGCTTGGCAGATGCAGCTATGTTCAATCCCAAAGCCGAAATGCTACAACCCGCCGAAGCTCTCTACAAAAAAAATGTGCTGATATTGCGAGGACGCTTTCGCCCCGTTACACACGTCAATATGGATATGTTTCGCAAAGCCAAAAGGCAGTTTCTCACAGATTTACCCCCCGATGAACACGATAAAACCGTAGTTTTAGCCGAACTTACCCTCCAAGACCTCAAAACAGGCAACAGCGATATTGATATTCAAGATTTTTTGGATAGAGTAGATATTCTTTGCACACTGGGGCAAAATGTGATGATTTCCAACTTTCAAGAACATTCCAAACTTATTTCTTATATCTCACAACTTACCAAAAAGAAAATTGCTATTGTAATCGGAAGGCTTATCCTTGAACAGCTCTGCGACCCCAGCCGTTACGCCAACCTACGAGGCGGTTTGCTGGAAGCATTTAGCAGATTGTTTATCAATGATTTGCACGTATACGTATATCCATATCTAAAAGATGGCTTACCACAAACCTTTGAAAATCTGGAAGTCAATCCTACCCTACAACCGCTTATTGAATACTTGCGTATCAATGGAAAAATTACCGATATTGTTGATTATGATGAAGAGGTGCTACATATTTATTCCGAAAAAGTTTTGGAAATGATACGCACCAATCAAGAAGGCTGGGAAGAGTTGGTACCTGATATAGTGGCTCAAAAAATTAAAGAAAACTGCCTTTTTGGTTTTCCTTGTGTGATAGTAGGGGAAAAAAGAAGGTTTGTAGAAACATAGATTTACAAATGAGGGCTTCATTTCTTGAAGCCCTCATTTTTGGGTTAGGTTATCTTTCTGTACGGCGAGGTTTTACATTGCGTAAAATATCCAAAGCTATGTTTTGCTGTGAAATTAGCTCACGGAAGGCATCATCTTGAAGTAGCTCCTGATAGTCGCCAATGCGATGAATGGTTCGGTCTTTAAGGAAAATTATTTTGGGAATACGTGCCAAAATAGAAATATCGTTGGAAACCATTATGAGTGTCCAAGGATTTTCCTCATTCATCAAAAATTCAATGATTTTATTACGCTCTACTACTGAAAAATCTTTCAAAAAGTCATTGATAATAAGCAGTTTGGGTCTTGCCGCCACGCAACGAGCTAAAATGAGTTTTCTTCTTTCTACAGAAGAAAGTTCTTTGCCTCCTGCGGTAAGTTCGGTGTGCAAACCTTCGGGAAAGGCATTGATTTTTTCGTACAAACCTACATTTTCCAAAGCCCAAACCACATCTTGATACTTCACTTGGCTACGCCCCATTGAAACATTATCAAGGATAGTACCTGAAAAAATTTCATCTTCGGAAAAATTATCTTCTGTTACGGCACGATAGCTAAAAAGGTTAATATCACGCAAAGAGCAATTGGAAACCGTAGCTACTCCATCAAATTCATCAAAATTGCCTAAAATCATTTTTACCAAACTACTTTTGCCCGCTCCATCGCCCCCTGCGATACACACACGGTCATTAGAATGAATATCCAAGTTAATATCTTTGAGCAAATATTTTGAACCATAATGCACCGAAAGGTTTTTGAAATGAAGCGAAAGCCCCCCTTCTACTTTGCTCAAATCAATCTTGATACCATATTCTTTGCTAAGGGGAATATCTGTAACATTGCCAATTTTTTCAGCCGAAGTGAGCAAGTCATAAATAATGTCCATACTCACCACCAATTTTTCTACTGATGCCACCACCAAGATAATCACTACCTCCGAAGCCACAAACTGCCCCAAAGTGATTTGCCCATCTACCACCAAAAGCGTACCTACAATCAAAAGCCCTGCGGTAATGGCAATTTTGAAGATAGTGATACTCAAAAAATGCCCGATTAGCACTTTGAAATGTTTTTTACGATAGTAGAGATAGTTATTTACGTAATTATCCATTTTTTCCAAAGGCAAATTAGAAGTACTTGCCAAGCGGAAAGATTCCAGTGTACGGGCTACTTCTTCAAGCCAATGGGCAATTTTATACTTGTATTTGGACTCCATTAAACTTGCCTCCAAGCCTTTGGGTCCTGCAAAATAGAATGTAGCAATAAGCACTCCTACGGTTACAATAGAAAAAGCCAAAAAAGAGGGGTGATAAAATGCCAAAAGTAGCAAACCTGCTAGTATCTGAATAATCGCCCCCAAAATATCTATCAAGAGTTTGGGCATACCTTTCTGGATAGTAAGAATATCAAAAAAGCGGTTCATTAGTTCAGGTGGATAGTATTCTGAAAGTTTTTCAGGTCTCATACGAGGAAGACGATAGATAAACTCAAAGGCTGTTTTGGCGAAAATTCTCTGTTGTAAAATTTCCACCACTGTCATTTGCATAATTTGCAAGCCCCCTGTAATCATAACCCCTGCAATGATAATTACCATTAGTACCACCGTAGAGCTTACCACTGCCCCTGCCGAAATGAGTGTAATAATCGCCTGAATACCCAAAGGAAGCGTAAGCGAAAGCAAACCAATCACAATAGAATACACATAGATATAGGCAATATCTTTACGCTCTGCTCGCAAAATGCGAAACATTCTTTGTAATGGCGTAGGTTTAATGCCTTTTTTGTAATAGTCATCTTCCAAATATTCCATCGGAAAGCACGTAACAACCATTATTTGCCCGTTCAAATCGGTATTAGGGTGATTTTCATAGACAAGCAGGTTTTTAGCATTCAGTCCTGTATCTTCCCAAAAGGTTTCTTGCCCTGTTTTCAAATCATATACAACACTACGCCCTTTTTTATTCTTTTTCACAAGAATAGGCTCAACGGTATGGTCATCTCCTTTATCTACAAAAAAGAGCATTGCAAACTCAGCCTGCTCTATAAACATTTCCAAATCTTGGGAGTAAATATTGTTTTTGAGGATATTCAGATTGATTTTGCGAGCCTTATCCGCCAAATCATCTATAAATTTGAGAACATCAGACTTGGCATACTCTTTCTTTTCTGAATAACTCTCTTTGAGGTCAAAAGCATTGAAAGTCAAATCAATAGATTTGGCAAACTGCTTGACAATGGTATCCATTTGGTAGGTATTCATCGGCAAAAATTAATTTTTCAGCAATATAATAAAAACTCTTGCAAAATTGCAATTGTTTATTTTCATATCAAGAACTTACCAAGTAAATATTTGGCATAACTTAGCAAATCTCAACGGAGCATTCAGATTCAGGAGATTTTATTTTCTGATTTTTCACCAAGAACATTCAAATTTTGAGAACTAATAGCTTTTGCAAAATTTTGATAGCCAAAAAGATAAATATTAAAAAAAGTAATTACATTTGTCAAACCTAAAAATTCGTCCTTAACGAGGCTATATCTTTTTCGTAGCACAACTAATGCAAGAGTCAAAAATTTTTAACCTTAAATGCTTATGTCAGAAGTCGTAAAAATTTTGAAACTTTTCCCCAACGAAAAAGTTTCTCCCAAATTTCAAGCTCTTTGTGAGTTGTATTTTAGCGATACTACTCCTATGTGTGAAGGCTTTGAACTTGCAAGCGATTTTACGGAAACCTTACAATATTTACTCCCCCCCGAAAAATTAGAGCTACATAAAGATAGCTTTATTTTATTCGCCCAAGCAACTCACAGCGGTAGCTTGTATGCTTTTTTTATTCCTGATGATAAAAGTGTGCAAGAAGAATGGCCTGTTGTAGTTTTTGGCGACGAGGGTGGAGTTTTGGTTTTAGCGAAAAATTTAGATGATTTTATGCGTTTTATAGGTTTGAATATACAGCCTTACATAGAAACCAATTACGATACCAATCAATATGAGTTCTACCTTTCTGACAATGAATCCTTTCCACTTCCAGAATATACTGAATGGTTGGAAAATCAATTCAAAATAAAAGTTCCCCAAACTATACAAATGGCTATTGATGAAATTATTAAACCCGCCCAAGATTTATACCAAAAACGTATTGATGCAATAATAGGGCGAAGTGAGTAACTCTCATTTGTAATGCACCCTAAAAAGCTACAAGATTGTACCTAATTGAAACTCAAATTTTGCAAACTATCTAACTATTAAGTGTAAAAAGAGCTTGTCAAGATTTGCACAAAACCCAAAAGAAATTGTAAGTTTGCAAAAAAATGATTAGCAAATGAAACGAGTTTTAATTACAGGTGCGGCAGGTTTTTTAGGCTCTCATCTCTGCGACCGCTTTATCAAGGAAGGTTATCAGGTAGTAGGAATGGATAACCTCATCACAGGAAGTTTGGAAAATATTGAACATCTTTTCAAACTCAAAGAATTTGAGTTTTATCATCACGATGTTTCTAAATTTGTTCATGTACCTGGGCATTTAGACTATATCTTGCATTTTGCCTCTCCTGCCAGCCCAATAGATTACCTAAAAATTCCTATTCAAACGCTCAAAGTAGGTTCCTTGGGAACACATAATTTATTAGGACTTGCCAAAAGCAAAAAAGCAAGAATTTTAGTAGCTTCTACTTCCGAAGTATATGGCGACCCTTTGGTGCATCCGCAAAATGAAGACTACTGGGGCAATGTCAATCCGATAGGACCTCGGGGCGTATATGATGAAGCCAAACGTTTCCAAGAAGCTATTACTATGGCATACCATACTTATCACGGCTTGGAAACACGCATTGTGAGAATCTTCAATACTTTCGGACCTCGTATGCGTTTAGATGACGGCAGAGCTTTGCCTGCTTTTATGAGCCAAGCCCTCAAAGGTGAGGACATCACGGTATTTGGTGATGGCTCACAAACCCGTTCTTTCTGCTATGTTGATGATTTGATTGAAGGAATTTATCGCCTGCTACTCAGCGATTACCCCTATCCTGTGAATATTGGCAACCCTGATGAAATTACACTTTTAGAGTTTGCCAAAGAAATTCAAGAACTCACGGGCAGTCAGTCTAAAATTGTTTTTAAGCCCCTTCCCAAAGACGACCCCAAACAACGCCGTCCCGATATTACTCGTGCCAAAGAAATTCTGGGCTGGGAGCCTCGTTTTTCACGCAAAGAAGGCTTAAAAATCACATTGGAATATTTTAAGGAAAAAGTACATCAAAACTAAAATAATTTTCAAGAGATTGCCTGAATATTTCTAATGAATTTTAGGTTCAGGGGTTCAAAAGTTTAAGAGTTTAAGAGTTTAAGAGTTTAAGAGTTCAAGGTTCAAGGTTCAAAACTTTCAAACTCTCAAACTTCAAACTTTCAACTTTCAAACTTCCAACTTTTTCTAATACAATGAAATACACCGAAAGAGGCGTTTCTGCCAAAAAAGAGGACGTTCATCAAGCCATTGCCAAAGTGGATAAAGGTATTTTCCCTAAGGCTTTCTGTAAAATTGTACCTGACTACCTGGGGGGGGACGAAAAGTTCTGCAATATAATGCACGCCGATGGGGCTGGCACAAAATCTTCGCTTGCCTATGTCTATTGGAAAGAAACAGGCGACCTTTCGGTATGGAAAGGCATAGCCCAAGATGCTATCGTAATGAATATTGACGACCTGCTTTGTGTAGGTGTATATGATAATTTCCTACTTTCTTCTACGATTGGTAGAAATAAAAAGCTCATTCCGGGCGAAGTAATCGCTGAAATTATCAATGGCACAGAGGAATTTTGTAGCCAAATGCAAAAGTTCGGCATAAACATTTACACCACAGGTGGTGAAACTGCAGATATTGGCGATTTGGTGAGAACTATTGTCGTTGATAGCACCGTTACCGCTCGTGCCAAACGCTCGGATATTGTTTCTAACCATACCATTCAGGCAGGTGATTACATTGTAGCACTTGCCTCTTTTGGCAAAGCCTCTTATGAAAACTTCTACAATAGCGGAATAGGAAGCAACGGACTTACTTCTGCCCGCCACGATATTTTCTCCAAAATACTTGCAGAAAAGTATCCTGAAAGCTATGATAATACTTTGGATAACAAAGTTGTTTATACAGGCAAGTATAGCTTAACCGATAGCCTTGAAATTGAAGGAGAAACACTGACAATGGGCAAATTTGTACTATCCCCTACTCGTACCTATGCCCCTATTATGAAGGTTATTTTAGAGCGGTTCCGTTCGTATATTCACGGATTGGTGCATTGTAGCGGCGGCGGACAGACCAAAGTTTTACACTTTATTGAAAACCTACATATCATCAAAGATAATCTTTTCGAAACGCCTCTCCTGTTTGAGCTTATTCAAAAATCCAGCCATACCGCTTGGCAAGAAATGTATCAGGTGTTTAATATGGGACATCGTTTGGAAATTTACCTTTCAGACTTGAAAATTGCAGAGGAAATTATTGCAATTAGCGAAAATTTTGGGGTAAAAGCTCAAATTGTTGGCAGAGTAGAAGAAAGCAATGAAAAAAAACTAACTATTCAGACTAAATACGGCACATTTGAGTATTAAAAAACCTCTGATAATATCAGAGGTATGGAAAATTTATTCAATGAGTACGCCTGCACTACAACCGCCTGTTGTTCCTTTGGTACAACTGCATTTATGCCCTTGACAAGGCTTTATCTCTGAAATTGAACAAGGGCAATCCAAACTGGAACAAGTATGCGTACATCTTTGCTCGGGCAATACCAAAAAATCTCCATTTTTTTCAAGCAAAATAGCAATGCTTACAAAGGCATTATCGCTTCTTTGGCTCAAAATTTGCAAGAAGTGATGCCGAGAGGTTTCATCAAAAGAAATTTTTATATCTTGCAATTTCAAAGTATAACTTGCATTGGGTTGGCTAATTTTGTAACTTTTCTCAAATTCTGAAAAAGTGCTTTTTACCAAATTATCCAATTCAAGATTTTTTTCAAGAACAAAACTGCCTTCTTTCAAGACTGCTATCGCATTTTTAGGCTTGAAATCTTGGGAAAACTCCTTTTCTTTCTGACAAGAAAGAAAAACTATCAGGGCAAGAAGTGCCACTACAAACTGAAAAACAAAAAATTTTCTCATAAAACTTTCATTTTAGCATTTGAAACTAAACTCCTAAATTTTAATTTAGTTGAACAAAGCTAATAAAAAAAGTTGAAATAGCAAACTTTTCGTTCATTTTTCTGTCAAGAGGTTATATGTCCAAAATTCTATTTTTGCTTGTAATATTGGAGGGGGTATTTTTACAAATTGCCTTTGCTCAGAAAAGCACCGAACTGCTTTCAAAAGCCCAAAAAGCCCTTGATGAAAATAAAATTCAAGAGGCAATACAAGTGGCTACGCAGGTCATTGAGCAAGAGCCTCAAAATGCCTACGCCTACTATTTACGTGGGCTGGCAAAATATGCTTTTTCAGATTTTTTGGCTTCTATTGCTGATTATTCGCAAGCTATTTTGCTACAACCCAACTACAAAGAGGCTTTCTACAACCGAGGTGTAAGTTATTTTTGGCTCAACCAAAATGAAAATGCCGAAAATGATTTCCTGAAAGTTTTGCAAATAGATAGTACCAATTCACGCACCTATACGGCACTGGGTTCGCTTTATAGCAGAATAGCCGAAACCGAAACCAACAGAAAGAAACAAAAAGAATTTTCCCAAAAAGCAGAAAAATTCTATCAGAAAGCCTTACAGCATAATGCAAATTATGCTCCTGCTTACTACAATTATGCCCTTTTGATAAGTGAGAGCCATCCGAAAAAATCTTTGGAACTTACCGAGAAATACATTTTGCTCAAATCTGAAGATGCACAAGGCTACTTTTTGAAAGGAATATTGCTCAAAAACCAAAAACAGCCCCAAGAAGCTCTAAATAGTTTTCTGCAAAGTGCCAAACTCAATGCCTATAATGCCGAAACTTGGTTAGAAGTAGGCAATATGTACTTTTTGCAAAAAAACATAGCAGAAGCCTGCACGGCTTGGCAGAAAGCAGAAAAACTCGGAAGCAGTGAAGCAAAAAAAATCTTGCAAAAATACTGCAAAAACCTCAAAAACTAAACTCCTCTGTAATTTCCCAATTTTCACGCAAAGGAATGGACTTGGGTAAAAAAATTACCTTTTCGGGCAAAATCCCTTTCTCATAATCGCCTTTATCCCAACGCCCGTTCTTGTTTTTATCTACAATTACCCTTACCAAATACGTTCCTGCGGGCAAATAATCCCAAATAATCACATTTTCAGAGATTTTTTCTTGGGTAAGGCTACGCAATACTTGCTTTTTTTCATCGAGCAGTTCCAAAATAAAGTTGCGTTCTTGGGTTTTGATATTGAGTTTTAGCGTTGCAAAACGATTGGCTTGTTTGAGCAAAAAATTTTCTTTGGTTGCCTTACTTCTGTCTTTTTCGCAACTTTCAAAAGCGGCACTATCCAAATGCAAACGTAGTTTTTCTTGAAATTCAATTTTCTTGCGTATGCTCAAAATATTTTTGTATTCGTTCCATTCGTAATCTTTGGCAAGAAGTGGTATTTTTTGCAGGCTATCGCCATCTTTGTAAAAATAAATTTTCGCAGTATCTATTTGTAAAATCGGTTTATTGAAAGCAACTTCTAAATGAAAATTTGGCAAAATACCCTCGCCTTGTGAAATATTTTTAATTTGAAATTTTAAGGGTTCTTTTTTGCTTTTACCGCTACGCAATTCTTTTAGAAAAAGCACTTTGGCAGTAGTATCCAAAACATTTCCAAGCGAATCGGTGGCTTGCAGATTCACTTGCAAAGTATCATAAATTTGTGCAATATTAAATAGCACTACTTCTTTCCCACCTTCACCCATTTGGTAAGCAATAGGTTTTGGGCTTTGCAAGCGAACTTTGGCAAGTGGCTTATTGAAATCCAAAGTGGTTTTATCCGTTTGCGTGTTGGAAGGTCTTGCTTTCAAGAAGCGGGGCGATTTTTTATCAGAAAAAGCAAGTTCAATATTCAGCGAATCCACATTTTTGCCTTGCAAAATAATATTCTGCTCTAAAAAGCCAACAGCTTCTTGTTCAGGATTTAAGCGATTGTTATTGTTTTTATCACTAAACACAAATAGCTTATACGTACCCGCTTTAAGATTTTGCAATCGGAAAAATCCTTCTTTATCTGTTTTACCCAGATAATAGGGCAAGTGTTTTTCTACTTTTAGGGTATCTTCGGCAGAAGCAAGCCATACCGCACACTCGGCGGCAGGCGTACCTGTGAGCAAGTAAGTAGCCTTTCCACGAATTTCCAGCGAATCCAGCTTATCGCCTGTACTGAAAACCATTTGAAAATTGGGTGGAACATTTCCTTCGTTAAGGTCTTGAATACCTTTGCGGAAATTGAGCGTGTAGGTTGTATTTGATTCAAAAGGCTCTTGAAATTCCAAAACTACTGCCTTTTTGAACTCACGCACCTTGAAAGTACCTTTGATAGAAGGCGTAATGAGGAGCTCTTGGGGTAAGTTGTTGGTTTTTATTCTTTCGTCAAACTCCAAGATGATTGTCCTGCTATTGAAATTAGTAGTTTTATTGAGCGGTATTTGTTTGATGATTTTAGGTGGAATAGTATCCTTCGCCCCACCCGTAATAGGACGCGGATTGGCACAAGCAAAAAAAAGAAAAGGCAGAAAGGCTAAAAAAAAGTATTTTTGCAGATAATCTAACAATAGGAACATTTTAAGAAAAATTCAATTCTTGTGAAATTTCTGCTTCAATTCTTTTAGAAGCAACCTCAAAATAAGTTTTGTCTATTTCTATGCCTATAAAATTTCTACGCAAGCGTTTGGCAACAACGCCTGTTGTTCCACTACCTAAAAAAGGGTCTAAAATAGTCTGACCCTCTTGTGAGCCAAGCAGTATAATTCTTTGCAAAAGGGATTCGGGCTTTTCAGTTTTGTGGATAGTTTTGTGTTTTTCGGCATTGATAATCCACAAATTTTTCATTTGCTTACCACCATTAAGTTTTTTGGCAAGTTCATAGTTAAAATAATACTTTTTGCTTTTGCTTGCAAGCCAAATAAGCTCGGTAGCGGGTGCTAAACGATTATTGGCAAGCAATGGTGTAGCATTAGGCTTAAACCATATTATATCGTTAATAATCCAAAGACCTAACTTTTTGAGTATAACTCCTACCGAAGGGTGGTTGTGTAGCGTTCCACTAATCCAAATGGTACCTGTATCCGAAAGCACCCTTATACACTCACTAATCCACTTAAAATTAAAAGCATCAATATCCTGAATAATATCCCAATCTCCTTTGTAAAGTTTGGCAACTTTCCCATTCTGGGTAGTCAGGTAGTTTTCTCCTGAAAGATTATAGGGTGGATCGGCAAAAATTAAATCTATGCTTTTTTCGGGTAAATCTTTCAGAATATTAAGACAATCATCATTAAAGAGCTGAATATTCATAAATTCGTTTTTTTGCAATTTGAACGTACTCCCAACAATTTTCAATGCCTATCCAATTTCTATTGAGCCTTTGAGCTACAATGCCTGTTGTACCTGTGCCAAAAAAAGGGTCTAATACAACATCTCCTTCATTAGAAGATGCTAAAATTATCAATTCTAACAGCTTTTCTGGTTTTTGGGTAGGGTGAGCGGCACGATTAGTACCCGCAAGTTTTATTCTTTCTTTACCCTGTACAATAGGCAATTCAATAAAATCTAAAAAATCTCTCATTTGTTTTGTTTCCCCTTCTTTGGTTCGGTGTGGGTTGAAAGATTTTACAACTTCATAATTAAAAATCCAATTTTGCCCTTTTACAAACCAACAAACAAACTCAGTAGCGTGGGTAAAGGTTCTTTTCGTAATATTGGGCATAGCATTGATTTTGTACCAAGTAAGTATATTATTTAACTTTAAGCCTACTTGTTTAGCTGTAGTGATAATTTCCCCAATATTATGATGAGTACAAGAAATATACATACTACCATTACTTGTCAATTTTTCGTAGGCGGCTTGTATCCACTGCTTACAGAAAAGCAAGTAATCTTCATAAGTATAAGTATCCCATTTTTCATTAACCTTGTAATAAGCCCCACCAGTAGTATTATTGGCAAGGTCTAAAACTTTACCCGATAAGTTATAGGGTGGGTCTGCAAATATCAGAGGTACGCTTTCGGCGGCTATACTTGTATTCATTACTTCTATACAATCGCCGTGATATATTTCATTTAACACCATAATCCGATAAAATTTGATTTTTCCACTCAATCACTACATTTTCAATTTGGCTTTGCCAATTTGAGTGTCCTTCAAGAATTTGACAAATTTCTACAATATTCTGATAAAGTTTTTCCACCTCAAAGTGTGTAATACGTTTTCCTGTATTTACAACAATCTTTTGTAAAGTTTCAAGTATAACAGCAAATTGTTGGGTATTTAGAGGAATAATTTTTTGTTTGGCACCATCGTAACCATATTTGATAGATGTCCAAAAATGATATAAAGTATCTTGATGAATTTTCGGGGCAATAAACAAGCAATAACAATTTTTATCCTTGTACTTTTTTTCAAAATCTCTCAAATGACGCATTACAGGTTGAGTTTCTCTTACCCACTGATACAAAGAAGTATCTAATGTAACTTCGCAAATGGCATTGAAGTTTTGATAAAAACACTCAATATCGGCTTGGTTACCAACGGCGTGGCTGATAGGTTCGCCTACATCATCAACAGGATAGTTAGGTTTTATTTCAATTTCATCATTGATAATTTTCAGACCATCTGCAAGCAGTTTTTCAAATTGATAAGCCTCTATTTTACGCAACTTTTTACTATCTTGCAACAGACTGATTATCTCTTGGATTTCATTGACGTTGTTGATTAGTTTCTTTTTTTGTATGATTGTGCTAAATTTGGTTAAAGTTCTCCTTAGTTTTTCTAATAAATTTTCCAATTCACTTTGTGAAAAACTTTCATAAGAAATTGACAGAATTGCTTTTTCTTCCTCATTCAATTGAATTTGGTGATTTTTTTGCATTTGAAGCAATCCCGTAAGTACCCCCTCAATAATTTTCTTTATATTTTCTGCCTGTTTGTTTGGTAAAATAGGCAAATTAATATCTCTAATATACTGCAAATAATCTTTTTCATTTTGAAAATCTAATGCCTTGCCCGAAAACTGCCTTAAAATTTGCTCTACTTCAATTTTTCGGTTAGGCTCAATATCAATTCGCCATTCTGCTCCAAAAGAAGAAGTGCTTACACAAAAAAATCTCGTAAGACGAAAATATCGCATTATATTATCGCCATATTCATAAAAATTTTTTAATTGTTTTTCACTTGGCAGGGTTTGATAAAAGTCTTTTGCAAATTCATACAAAAATTGCTTTTTGTCAGTACTTTTTCGGTATAAAGCAATTTTTTCAACATACTCGTCTATTTGTTGATAATTCACCAAAGAAGGTACAAATAAGCTAAATTCCGTTTGGGTAAGTCCTTTCTCTGAAAATTTTTGATTAACCCTATCAATCAAATGCAAAGTAGCTATAAAAGGAATTACATCAAAACCTTCTTGAAAATCTTTGCTCCAAGGATTAGGAAATTGAAGCTTCAGGAGGGACTTGAAAAACGTAAAGCCTATATCGTACTTACCCGAAATAAAGTTATTACCCAGTTCAGTAATTTCTATTTTCCCCAAAGACTCGCGAGCCACTGCAAAACCTAATTTATTAAGTGGATTTACCGATTGCCTTCCACGCATTGCAGGGTCTTGGTAGTTTTGCAAATAAAATATCTTTTCGGCTAATTCATAACTAATATTTTTCGTTGGATTGTCCCACAATGGTATAAACTCCGAAGGAATGTGAGTAGGTTTGTAAAAACGATTTTGTATCAAAAGAATTTGGTATTTAATTTGATTTTCAGCATTGAAAGGTTCTCCCTCTATCATTTTAAGGACTTTCAAAAAATCTCTTAAACGTTCAGGATTTCTGACGGTAGTTGAAATGCTCCATAATTTACGCATATTCTTAAGTTTTATTCTTTCACCAACACCCAAATTACTCTTGGCATAAACTCATCATAAGGTTCTAAAAAGTAATTGCCAAATATCCTGAAAGGACGCAAACCTACTTGCTTAAAATAACTCCTGAACTCTTCGGGACTAATAGCCATTACTCGCTCCTGAAAGCAGTAATCTTGCCCTTTATCTGTAAAACGAATAGTTTTTACAAGAAATTTTCCTTCCAACTGACGTTCAATATGAAAATTGATACCTTCTATTTCTATTTCTTCCTCGCGAACAAGTTTTTTCAAAACTCTTTCCGTATTGAAAAAATCCAAAATCAACATTCCGTCCTTATTCAAATTGCTGGCAAGGGCTTGCAGACAAGCAATATTTTCGGCTTCTGTTTCAAAATAACCAAAACTTGTAAAAAAATTCAATACATAATCATAATAACCTTCTCGGAAAGGCACACGCATATCGTGTACAAAAAACTCTAAATTGGGCAAATCTTTGTAATTTTCTTTGGCATACGCAATGCTTTCAGGTGAAAGGTCTATGCCTGTAACTTTATAGCCATTTTTGGCTAAATAAGCGGCGTGCCTACCTCTGCCACAAGGGGCATCTAAAATCGTTGAGCCATCTATCAAAGGCACAGCCCGAAACATATTTGCCAGGCAAATTCGTGCCTCTCTTTCATCTCTATCTTTGTAAAGAATATGGTAGTAAGGCGAATTGAACCATTCTTTGTACCAAGCCATACATTTTCGGTGTTTTCAGATTGTAGAATATTTATGTTCAAAGTGATTATTTACGTTCAAGAAGTTCAGTGTTTGATGTTCAAGCCTTTAAGGGCTTTATTTCTTATTTTTTCTATCCAACATCTATTTTCTAAAATCCTGTTTCCTGCCTCTTGTTTCCTTATTGAAAACTATACCTAAACAATCATCTTAGGTCTAATTTTTTCGGCATATTTCTGCACTATGCGTGGTGTAATAAATGCTTCCTTTTCAATGTGCAGCAGCACCTCATAACCCGAATGATGCAAAATAATTCTTTCACTTTCGGGGTTGCTTACGCCATTGAATACTATGCCCTTTACTCGCAGGTTGCGTCTTTTTAGCTCTTTTACCGAAAGCAAAGTATGATTGATACAGCCCAAGTACAAATTTACCACCAAAATCACTTCTAAATCAAACTTTTGGGCAATATCTATCACAAAATCTGTATCGTTGAGCGGCACTAAAATTCCTCCTGCCCCTTCTACAATCAAATGGTTAGCAGTATCGGGCAAAATAATTTTATCCATCACAATCGTCTGATTTTCAGCTTTGGCAGAATCGTGAGGGGAAGCAGGCTTCACAAATTCATACGCCGAAGGAAAAATCTTTGCTGGAAAACTAACCAAATCGGCAACTGCATCACTATCTCTTGGAAAGCCCGACTGCACAGGTTTCCAATAATCAGCTTTTAGAGCCTCAACCAAAATAGCACTCGTAATTGTTTTGCCCGAATCAGTACCTATGGCAGTAACAAAATATCGCATCATTTCAAATCTGTTTTTCAAAATTAACACTATTCCTATTTGCCAGTTCGTAATAGTTACTTTTATACTCTTCCCACTGCTCTTGGGGCGTTTTTTGAGAAAAAATTAGTTTTTTTAGTTCAATGAGGCGGTCAAGTGTTGCAAATTTGAGTTCTTCCAAAGAAGCATACCCCAAAGTAAGCAAAGCAAAACTAATATCATCGCCAGCATTAGCCTCAAAAGCCCATAAAAGAGCCTCTTGCCACAATTCCAAAGTACAAATCTTGGGGTGATGTAAAGTTGCCAGCAAATAGTATTCAAAATGCAAGGGCGAAGGCAAATAACCAAAACAGCCATCAGTAGCGGCAATCAGCACAATAGGCTCTCGGAAAATAATCTTTTGCGTAAAAAGTTGGAAATCCCCTTCGGCACTGATGCAGTTGGAAATGGGAGCGTCTTGCAAAAGATTTTCAAAAGCATCTAAATCTTGGGTGAGGTTATCTTGTGAAATTTGTTGCAAGCCCGTTTTTTTGAGAACATATACCCGCGAATCGCCTGCCCAAAAGGCTTCGGTATGGTATAAGTTTTCTGCCATAGTTTGCCCCTCTTGCACACGAAACACAACCCCCGCCAGCGTAGTTGGCAGGCGTTTGATGAGCCGAGTACGCAATTTAGAGCGTTTATCATCTAATTGAGCTATTTTTAGCTGAAAACCTACCCGAAGATTACTTTCCAAAGTTTCGGTAAAACTTTCTAAGTCGGGATTTTGCTCAACAAAAGTTTGCTCTGTAATTTGAATAGCAAGCCGAGAAGCCAAATAAGCCCCTGAAAATATTTTTTCGCCTATTTCGTAAGGCGTACTACCCGCCCCACCCAAACCATCTGCGACTGCTATAATGCCTGTACCATTTTCTTCATCAATAAGCGAAGCGGGCAGGGCATCTTCTCCTTTGCCCTCTACTTTTTCGTTCCATAAGGTCAGTAGCATCATAGCAGAAAATTCGCATTTAATTTAAGCCTAAAATATTGCAAGGGGCATAGTCCTTATCAATATCAATAAAAACGTCATTTTTTGCCTTTTGTAGCCATTCCATAAGTTTTTTATTACGTTTGGCTTCCAAGGCTTCTTGCTGAATTTTGGGATAATCCAGATTGAAATCGGCTACGTGTGCAGGGTGCTTAGCACGGAAAAGAATGATACGCAAAGCCTTTTTGCCATCGTAAGTTCTAAATGTATGTGGTTTGCTAATTTCACCTACTTGCATATCATCAAGCAAATCCGAAAGGAAGCTATCCATCTGATTGATAGGGATACGATAGGAAAGGTCTTGCGACATAATTCTGCCACCATTGGGAGCTGTATTCATTGACCCTATACCTTTGTCATCGGAGTATTGCAAGGCGGCTTTTTCAAAAGAAATGCTATCTTGCATAATGCGTGTGCGAAGGCTATCCAAAAATCTTTCGGCTTCGCGAGTATCTACCTGCTCCCAATCGGGCATCATCAGGATATGTTTGGCGTGAAATTCATCTCCTCTCCTATCTACGAGTTTTACAATATGATAGCCGAAACGACTTTCAAAAGGTTTAGAAATTTCACCTGGTTTAAGTTTGAATACTACTGCTTCAAATTCGGGCACCATATTGCCACGTTTGCTCCAATCCAAATCGCCGCCTTGGTCGCGTGAGCCGTCTTCGCTGTAAATCTTTGCCATTTCCTCAAAGCTCTGATTTTCCTCTACAATTCGCTTATACACTTGCTCCATACGTGAGCGTAACCTTTCTTTTTCAGCTTTCAGCAAAGGCGGATTTTTTACGATTTGAGCAACTTCCAACTCTGTAACATAAACAGGCAAGCTATCTTTGGGAATACGATTGAAATATTTACGTACTTCGGAAGGCGTGATTTTTACATTTTTGGTAATATGCGAACGCATTTTCTCTACGGTCATTTTTTCTTTGAGTTGCATACGCAAATCGCTCTTGAAAGCCTCTACGTTGTGCAAACCCAGTAGTTCTTTGAGTTCTTCGTCTGTTTTTCCTTGCGAAATTTGTTGCCAACGCAAATTAAAATCCTCGTCAAGCAGTTCGCCATCTACCATTACCGAATCAATTTCGGCTTTGGCAACCAAAATTTTACCAATAATCATACTACGCAAAATTTCACAACGCAACTCCTGATTGTTGGGCAAACGAGGATTTTGTTGTAAAATCTGCATTGCGGCAAGCTCTACATCAGAAAGTAGAATGATTTGGTTATCTACTTTGGCTATAATTTTATCCAAAGTTTCTTTGGTTTGAGCAAAAATACTCCAAGGCAAAAACAAAAGGATAGCCCATTGAAAAGTTTTTTTCATAGCAATTCAAAATATTTCAGACTGCAAACTTAATAAATGCAATTATTCTTTGCAAAACATAAGCCAAATTTCAGCATTTTAGAGAATTTTTAGCCCGAATACTTGGATTTTGTTTCAAGAAACTGCATTTTTATAGCAAGATTGAAATGGCTTTCACGAAATCCGTCTTATTTTAGTGTAAAAACATTTTTTTCCAAAAATCTACCCTTATGAACCTCAACTATAAAACCAAAGATTTTTTCTTTCCAATTTTTAGCGTACTGAAAGAAGCCAACAAACCCCTAAAACCTTCGGAAGTAGCCCAAAAAATTATTCAAGACCTGCCTTTGGATAGGAAATCGGAGTTTTGGGCAATGGTAAGGCTCAAGCTCAAAAACCGCATACGCAGTGCGGCAAACCATTTGGCAGAAGCGGGTATCATTTACACTACCAAGAAAAACCCTTATCAGAAAAAAGGTTGGTTTCTGACTGAATATGGCAAACAATTACAAGTAGATGAGCCCGAACTCATTCGCGAAGCCAAACGAAATATTCGTAAAAAAAGCACCCAAAACCTTGAAAGTAGTCTTAAAGTTTTTGTTCCCAAAGTAGTTTCTCGTAAAAAACGAGAGCAAACTACCACTTTCAGCAAAAATACCATTCTTTACGGACCGCCCGCCACAGGCAAAACCTCCAAAGCAATTGAAATGGCTATTGGCATTTTAGGTTTGGATAAGCTCAAAACCAATGATGCCAAAAAAGCCTTACGAGAATTGCAAGGAAAGCAGTTTGAAATGATTTCCCTACACCCCAACTATCGCTACGAGCATTTTTTGGAAGATGTAGATGCCAAAGGAAAAATAAAAGACGGCATTTTGAAAAAAATTGCTATCAAGGCACGCAACGAGTATGAGAAAAATCCTGAAAGCCCCTCTAATTTTGTGCTTATTATTGATGAAATGCACCGTAGCGAGCCTGCTGAAATTTTTGGCGAAACCATTAGTTTGCTCGGAGCAGATAAAAGACTGGGACAAGATAACGAAATTCAGGTAGCACTTGCCTATTCGGGAGAAATTTTTGCCCTTCCGCCTAATCTTTATATCATTGGCACTATCAATATTGCCGAAATTGACTACCAAACGGATAGTAGTTTTTTACAGCATTTTGAAATGATACCTGTGTATCCTCGCTACGACCACATCAACTTGGCTTATGCCGATTTTCTCAAAGAACTCAACCGCAAGATTTCCTACTACAAAGGTAGCGATTTTATGTTCGGACACGGCTATTTTATGCAAAATGCCGAAAGTTTGGATTTCTTGCGTATTCTCAATCATCAGGTTATTCCTACTTTACGTTTTTATTTTGAACCCAAAGAATTGGTGCAAGAAATTTTACAAACAGCCCTCGAAGAAGCCGAAAGCACTAAAGGTAAGTTTGAAGTATTAGAAAATGAACGCTTGCACTTGGAAGTTATTCGGGTGAGCTGGTAAGTCAGCAAAAACTTGATGTATTTGCAAAAATTTTGTAATTTTGATAAGATTTAGAGGCAGGAGATAGGAAACAGGAAGCGAGATGTGGTGTAAAACGCCAAATCTTTCAATCCACAAATTAGTTGCAGTGTAACAAATCAAACAAGTGCAAACAATGTCTGCTGTACCCAGAAAAACATATCTTTCGCCAGAGGAGTATTTAGCTCAAGAGCGTCTTGCCCCTTACAAAAGCGAATATTATCAAGGGGAAATTTTCGCTATGGCAGGAACGAGTTTTAAGCACAACCAAATTGTTAGCAATTTGATTGTAGCTTTTTCCTTAGCTTTTCGTAAGAAAGATAAAAATTGCAGAACTTTACCCAGCGACTTGCGAGTGCATATTCCTGAAAAAACATTTTATACCTATCCCGATATAAGTGTAATTTGTGGAGAACCTGAATTTACTGATGACGAATTTGATACCATTACCAACCCTACGCTTATCGTAGAAGTACTTTCGCCAAGCACCGCCGATTACGATAGAGGGGCAAAATTCCGATTTTATCAGCAAATCCCAACACTCCTGCATTACGTTCTTGTTAGCTCTTGGGAATGTAATGTAGAGGTTTTTAGCCGAAAAAATGATACTCTTTGGGAACTGCAAATCTATCAAGATATGAACGAAAGTTGTTATATTTCCTATTGGGATATACACTTGCCTTTGCAGGAAATTTATGAAAATATCCAGTGGAGCGTTTCGAAAAAGCCCTAAAAAAATACTTGCTTTTTTGCTTACCTTTTTGTTTTTTTGTGTATAAAAGGTAAAAAATGCTCGCTATGAAACGTGTTGCTACTGCTTTTGCTATTTTCTTGCTTTGTTATGTAGCTTATGCCCAGCCTTATGGCAATGAATGGATAAATCCTGCTCAAACTTACTTCAAAATTCCCGTAACGCAAAAAGGTATCTATCGCATTACGCAACCCCAGCTCGTATCTGCGGGTTTTCCCGCCAGTATCAATCCGCAGTTTATTCAGATTTTTCATAGAGGGCAAGAGCAAGCCATTTTTGTTGCAGGCGAAGGCGATGGCACTTTTGATGCTTCCGATTATGTAGAATTTTACGGCAAAGGCAACGACGGCACTCTTGACCAGCAACTTTATTATCCCAATACATTCAATCAGGTCAATCCTTATCACAACCTACACTCTGATACTACGGCATATTTTATTACTTGGCGAAATGGCATTGCAGGCAAACGTATGCCCATTCTTAATTTACCCGATTTGGGCTATACCCCCGAAAGCTATCTTTTAGAAGAGCGTATCAGTGTGCTTGCCGAACAGCTTTCACCGGGCAAAAACAATTTTGCTTCCACAACCTTTTGCTATTTAGCCAGCTACGACAGAGGCGAAGGCTTCACCAGTACGCCTATTTACAGCGGTAGCCGCGATTTTCTCATACCTGTACAAAATGCCGTAAGTTTTGGGCAAAGCCCTTATTTGGAAATTCGCTATGTGAGCAGGCGTGTAGCACCTGTTTCCATTACCTTTCAGGTAGGCAGTTCCGTTTCCTCTTTACGAACCATTGCCAGCCCCAATATCGCCGACTACAATCAAGGATTTCTACCTGCCACTCTGAACTTTACAGATTTACCCACCAACGGAAACTTTATTTTACGAGCCATTCATAATGGCGGCGATGGCTGGTTTTCTGTTACTTCTGTTCGTTTGGTGTATTCTCAAAGTCCTAATGCCAACAATCAGAATGAAAAAGAATTTCTTTTGCCCACCAATGCAGGCGGTACTTCGCTCATCAATGTAAACAATGTACCCAATGGCTCACTATTGTACGATATTACTGATGAAAATAATATCAGAAGAGTTGCCACCACAGGCGTAGGCACGGTTTCTGCAATCATTGATGGCACTACCAGCAACAAAAGAATTTTCTTTTGCAATAATTTCAGAAGTATCATTGGGATTCGTCCTGTGAGTTTTTTCAATTTCAATCCTGCACAAGTAGATTATCTGATTGTTACACACCCCAATCTTATGCAAGCGGCAGGCGGGTATAGCAATGTAATTCAGGCTTATGCCGATTACCGAGCCTCTGTACAAGGTGGAAGCTATAGACCACTGATTGCAAATATTTTACAACTTTACGACCAATTCAGCTATGGCGAATACACACCACTCGCAATTCGTAATTTTGCCCGATATTGCTATTTTAATGGCTCGCCTAAATACTTGTTTTTGATAGGTTATCCGATAACTCTACGTCCTTTTGATGCCCAATTTGGCTCTATTTATTTCACCGATTACGACATTCGTTCAAATCCTGCTCACTGGGCAATGAATTTAGTGCCTACTTGGGGCTTTCCGGGTAGCGATTTGCCCTTTACTGCGGGTTTTGATATGTATAACTACGCCCCTGCTATTCCTGTGGGAAGGCTGGTAGCTCGTACCCCCCAACAAGTTGCCAATTACCTTAATAAAGTAAAAGAACACGAAGATGGTTTCGGAAAAGGTGATACTTGGCGAAAAAACATCTTACATCTGAGCGGCGGCATTGGTGCAGGCGAACAGGCTTCTTTGCTTTTTTACTTAAATATTTACAAAGGAATTGCCGAAGCCGATTTTTTGGCAGGGATTGTAAAAACGGTTCGCAAATCAACTTCTGCCAACGTTGAGTACATCAACGTAGCTGATGAACTCAACAAAGGTACTGCCCTGATGACTTTCTTTGGACATTCGGGGCAAAATATCACCGATATTGAAATTGGGCAAGCCTCTGATGATACCCAAGGGTATCGGAACAAAGGCAAATATCCACTGCTTTTGGGAAATGGTTGTAGTTTGGGAGATGTATATTCGGGCAAGCCTACCCAAGCCGAAGATTGGCTCTTTACTGCCGAAAGAGGCTGTATTGGCTGGCTGGCAAATACTTCTTTGGGCTTTGCTTCCAATCTGAATAGCTATTCATCACGCTTCTACTCTACGGCTTTCGCCAATGCAAGTTTTTTTGGTAAATCTTTGGGGGAAATCACCCAACAAGTAGTTCGTACTTTCGGACCTGCTTTTAGTCCTTCTACCAACTTTATGGATTTGGCACACGTACAACAAATGGCTCTGCAAGGAGACCCTGCTGTACGCCTCATAGGTGGTAATGCCCCCGACCTTTTCACCCAAAATGCTTGGCTTTCTCTGGAAGGTTTCAACAATGCCCCTGTAATCGCTCGTGCCGATTCTTTGCTTCTGAAAGTAAAACTCGCCAACCTTTCTAAAACTTTCAATACACAATTTGAAATTTCTGTTAAGCAAACTTTACCCAATGGCTCAATCCTTGACCATACCCCCGAAATTCGCTACAATGACCCTCGCCGTACCGATAGCGTGTATATCACTATCCGCCGACCTGCGGGTGTGAGTTTCTTTGGCAACAACCGATTTGAGGTGCATTTGGACTGGAAAAATGAAGTCAGTGAAGTATTTGAGAATAACAACACTGCCTTTTTAGAAATTTTTATCCCCGATTATGGAGCAAGAGCCTTATTCCCACCTGAATACAGCATTGTGAGCAGTCAGCCTGTAAAGTTAATGGCACAAGCCGCTAATTTGCAGTTAGAGCCTCGCGACTTTATTTTTGAAATTGATACCACACATAAGTTTAATAGCCCTATCAAACGCTCTCGGATTGTACCCGCAGGAAGCATTGCCACTTGGGAAACTACTTTACTCACCGATATTTTACCTTCGGATAGCTTGGTATATTATTGGCGTGTCAATTTTGCAGATGCCGTAAATAATCCTAATATTTTGTGGGACGAAAGCAGTTTTATTTACATCAAAAATAGCCCCCCTGGTTGGTCGCAGAGCCATTTTTTTCAATTTTCTAAAAGCACCGATGTAGGGATTGTCAAGAACGAATTACAAAGGAAATGGGAATTTAAGCAAGTCCAAAATCGCATACGCGTACGCACTTTTGGCAAAGATAGCCCCGATGCAGGTGTAAATTTCAGCAATACCAATTGCTTCCTGAACGATTTGCCTCTTATTACCCCCAACGATAGCGACCCCTGTTTTGCCAATACACTTTTAGTGGTCGTTTTTGAACAGGAAAGTAAATTGCCTTATCAAGTATTCGGCGGAAGCAATACAGGAGTTCCTATTTGTGGCAGACGCCCTTCTGTGGTGTATTATTTTACCAATTCTGCCATTATCAATGGTGCTTTGCAAAGTGCTTTCTTGCAAATACCCACAGGAAGCTACATTTTGGTATTTAACAAAGGAAACGTAACCAATGCGGCTTGGGCGGCGGCATTGCCTACTCTGCAAGCAATGGGAGGCTCGCCTGCGGCACTGGCAACCTTGAACGAAGGCGAACCATACATATTGTTTGCTCAAAAAGGTGGTGCAAGATTGCAGGAAATCATAGCCACTTCCATAACAAGCCCAACTACGGAAACTATTTCAATGGACTATGAGTTTGGAGGCGGCTTTACCAAAGGTACCGTTACCTCTACTCGCATAGGACCCGCAACCGCTTGGGGTACGCTTTACAAAAAAATATTGCCTTCTGAACCTATCAATAGCCCCGATGTATGGCGGTTGAGTATTATTGGAGAAAATTTAGCAGGTCAGCAGGTTGTTTTGAACAGCAATGTTCCGCAAAATCAGTATGCATTTGCCCTCAATAGTATTGATGCCACACAATATCCTTATTTGCGTTTGCAACTTTATACCCAAGATAGTATCAATTTTAGCCCTACACAACTGAAACGCTGGCAAGTAATTTATGACGGCGTTCCCGAAGGCTTTTTGAATACCGAAAGAGTAGGTTTGGAAAAGTATAAAATTACGCCCAAGCAAGAAGGCGAGCCGCTCAGTATTCCCTTTGCTTTTGAAAATATTTCGGGTAAAGAATTTCCAGCGGACTCTCTACTTGTAGAATGTACCTTCACCAATCCAAGCAAAGGTAGGCAGACTATCCGTACTATGCGTATCAAAGCCCCCAAACCACAAGAATACACTACTTTTGAAGTACCTGTACAGACACTTGGTAATGATGGTGAAAATATTTTGCGGGTGTATGTAAATCCCAAGCAAGTTTTAGAGCAATATTACGACAACAACATTGTAGAGGTAAAATATGAAGTTTTACGCGACAACAAAAATCCTATTCTTGATGTAACTTTTGACGGAGCAAGAATTTTAGACGGCGATATAGTTTCCGCTAATCCGCTGATACGCATACGCCTACGCGACGATAACCCATTTTTACAAAAACAAGACACTATTGGCTTGGATATTCGCCTCAAACGCCCTTGCGAAAATTGTACTTTTGAGCGTATTCCTTTCAGTGGCAATGACTTACGTTGGCGAAGCGAAGGAAGAAATATTGATGTAGAATTTACACCCAAAAATTTAGAAGATGGCATTTATACACTTCGTGTAAATGGCGAAGATGCCCGTGGCAACCGAGCAGGCATGGAACCTTATCAAGTGAGTTTTGAGGTAATCAACGAAGCCAGCGTAACCAATGTTTTGCCTTATCCTAATCCTTTTTCAGGTTCAACACGTTTTGTTTTCACGCTTACAGGTTCAGAAGTACCGCAGGAAATGAAAATTCAAATCTTAACCGTTTCGGGCAAAGTGGTGCGTGAAATCACCCAAGACGAACTCGGACCCATTCGGGTAGGTAACAATATTTCGCAGTACGCTTGGAATGGTACAGATGAATTTGGTGATAGGCTCGCCAATGGCGTATATCTGTATCGCGTAATTATGAAGCTCAATGGGCAAGAAATTAAGCACCGAGCTACCAAAGCCGATAAGGCTTTCAAAAAAGGTTATGGAAAGTTGTATATTTTGAGATAATTTCATTTCTTTGAAGGTCAAAAATTTACAATTCCGAAAACCAATATTCCACAATTTTTCGTATATTTACGAAAATTGTGTTAGCGATTTGTTTGAATAATCAATTATGGCTCAATACCTTACCGAAGAAGAACGTTTCAGAAGGCTTTTGCAACCTGATAATGCGGATAGCGGCGAAAGTCCTTTGGAAGCCATAGATTTTGCCAAAATTCTTTACATACTTCGTAAAAATTGGTATTGGCTCATAATTTTCCCTTTTCTTTCTGTTTCGGTAGCTTATCTGTATTTACGCTATACCAAGCCTATTTTTCAAAGCACTACCAATCTTAAAATGGAATTCAAAGACGAATCGGCAGGGCTGGATTTACGCATTGGCTTAAATCAGGAAAATCCTATTGATAACATCGCAGGTGAATTGGAGGTAATTCGCTCACCGCTTATTTACGAGGAAGTATTGAACAATATCAATCTTTCGGTAGAATACTACGCCGAAGGCAGAATTTTGGATAATGAAATGCACGGCTTTTCACCTATTGAAGTGCAAGCCTTGGTTCTCAACGAAAATCTTTACAACCAAAAGTTTTACATTGAAAGTGAAAATGCTCAAACCTACAAAATTGAAGTAAAAAACAACAAAAATACCATTGCCGAATATCAAGGAAGATTTGGCGAATGGCTCAAAAATAAAGACATAGAACTACTTATCTCGCTGAAGCAAAATCTTGCCAATTACAACGAAAGCATTTATTTTGTACTAAACAGCAAGGGGAAATCAATGAATTATTTGGCTAATAACTTGGAAGCCTTTATTCTCAACCCCCAAGCTAAAATTATCTCTATTACGTTCAAAGACTACAATGCCAATAAAGCCCGCGATGTGCTTAGAACTATCAGCGAAGTGTATCGTGTAAAAAGTGTAGAAATTAAAAATAGAGCAAATAGGCAAAAGAAAGAGTATCTGGACGCCCAAATAGAAAAAACTGAGAAAGAACTCAATGCCTATGAAGCCGAAATGGAACGATTCATTATTCAAAACAAAACCAATAATATTGAAGGAAAAATCAGCGAACTGGTTAATAAAATTCAACAACTTACCGAAGAACGCTACAAAATCAATGCGAAACTGCAAACTATCATTGAACTTGAAATATTTGTCAATCAGCGTTTTGTAGATTCTAAAAATATTCCCCTAATGCCCGATGTAGATGGGGCAATTTTACAACAAATTTCTGAACTTAACCGCTTGCGTCAGATTCGCCAACAGCAAGAGCTTTCAGAAACTTCGGCTTCGTATTCTTACCAAACTTTGGATATTAAAATTAACAATTTGCAAAAAAATATTTCAGAAAGCATAGACCGCTACAAGAAAAAAATCTTGAAAGAACTTGCTGAAATCACACAAAAACTCGCTGAAATTGAAGCCAATTTTTTGGGACTTCCTTCTAAAATTACAGAATTTAATAAGCTCAAAAAGAAATACGAAACCGTACAAAGCTATTACAACAATCTTATTCAGCAAAAAATACAGATTGGTTTGGCAGAAGCAGGAACTGTGCCAAATTTTGAAATCATTTCACCTGCCTCTATGCCCTCCATACCTATTTCACCTAAAAAAACGCTTATTTATGGTGTAGCAGGAGGTATCGGGGTATTATTGAGCTTGCTTCTTATTGTAGGAAAATATCTGCTCAAAGATACTATCGGCTCACAACAAGAGCTAGAAAAGTTGGTTTCTATGCCTGTGGTAGGAGCTATTCCCAAGTACAGAAGATTCAAAATGGAACACTCCAAACTAATTGTTCATCAAAACCCCAAATCCGTTATCAGCGAGTCGTTTAGAAATATTCGAACCAATTTGGATTTTATGTTCCCTCGTTCTGAAAAAGAAGCGGGTCAGAAGGTAGTTTCTGTAACTTCTACTATCAGCGGGGAAGGAAAAACCTTTGTAACTATCAATTTAGGGGGTATTATTGCGATGTCGGGTTTGCGAGTAGTAATTATAGATTTGGATATGCGAAAGCCCAAAGTACATTTAGGGCTAAACGGCTCTAATGAAAAGGGTATCAGCACCATTCTCATTGGCAGGCACTCTTTGGAAGAGTGTTTGCGAACTACAGAAATTGAAAATCTATCTTACATTTCAGCAGGTCCCGTTCCTCCCAATCCTTCGGAACTTATTTTGAGAAATGAGTTCAAAGAACTTATCAAAACACTCAAAGAGCTCTATGATGTAGTGCTGATAGATACCCCTCCCGTAGGTTTGGTAACAGATGCAATGCTCATTATGTCGCAGGTTGATGTTCGCTTTTTTGTGCTTCGGGCTAATTACTCTCGTAGAGGTTTTGCGAAAAATATTCAAAAAATTACTTCTTTACAGCAAATACGCTCGGTTGGTCTTATTCTCAATGCTGTTGAAGAGCAAGGTAAATATGGCTATGGCTATGGCTACGGATATGGCTATTATGAGGAAAAGAATGCACCCAAATCTACGGGCTGGCTCGCCAAATTCAAAACAAAACTTTTATTCTGGAAAAAATAATGCTAAAACTTTTTGCTCGTAAAAAAGACACTTCTACCACTACCCTCTTTGATTTTCTCAAAGTTGATTTGCACTCTCATTTACTTGCGGGTATTGATGACGGCGTGCAAACCGAAGCTCAAGCCCTTGAAATCATTGAACAATTTCGGAGTTATGGTTTTCAAAAAATCATCACTACTCCTCATATTTTGTGGGATTTTTACAAAAACACCCCCGAAATTATCCACAACAAATTAGAAAAACTGCGTCTTTTCTTACAAGAAAATCAAATCCATATTCCTATTGAAGCCGCCGCAGAATATTACGTAGATGAACATTTTTTACAATTGCTCCAAAAACACGAAAAATTGCTCTCCTTTGGCGAAAAAAACTATCTGCTTTTTGAAACAGGTTTTTTGAATATACCCGCTTTTTGGGAAGAAGCTATTTTTTTGATGAAAGCCAATGGATATCAGCCTATTCTTGCACACCCCGAAAGATACGTGTATGTACAGAATAATTTTAGCTTTTTAGAGAAGATGCTAAATTTGGGTGTTCTGTTACAGATAAATATTCTCTCGCTGGTCGGATATTATTCGTTAGAGGCACAAAAAACCGCTGAAAAAATCGTAGAAGCTCGCCTGCCGCATTTTCTGGCAAGCGACTGCCACCACATTCGCCACGCAAAAACCTTGCAAAACCTTGTGCAGAGTTCTTTTTTCAAGAAAATTCAAAATTACCCTTGGCTCAATAGCACTCTTTGAGTTTGCAAAGTTTTTTCTTATTTTTGCGAACTTGTTTAGATTTAATTTAATTAAATGCAACTTCATCAAGTACCTACTGGCGAAAAAGTAAAAATCCTTGAATTTCAGCAAAGAGGCATTTTCCTCAAACTTTTGGAAATGGGCTTACTCCCTAATACCACTATTGAGGTATTGGGTAAAGCTCCTCTTGGCGACCCTATTTATATTGCCGTACAAGAAACGCTTATTGCTTTGCGTAAAAGTGAAGCTCAAAATATTGTAGTTCAGATTATTGAATAAAATATTACTCACGTGAAACTCGCTCTTATCGGAAATCCTAATGCAGGGAAAAGCTCGCTATTCAACCAGCTCACAGGTTTGAACCAAAAAGTAGCTAATTTTACAGGCGTAACCGTAGAGAAAAAAACAGGTACTTTCTCGCTTCCTAACCAAAGTAAAGCATACATCACCGATTTGCCCGGTACGTATAGCCTCTATCCCAAGTCGGCTGATGAGCAAGTAGTGCTGGATTTTTTGCTCAATCCTCAAAACCCCGAAAAGCCTGATGCTATTTTGGTTGTGATTGATGCTTCCAATCTGCAAAGAAACTTGCTTCTTTTTTCAGAAGTACAAAGTTTAGGTTTTCCGACTATTCTAGTGCTGAATATGATTGATATAGCCCAAAAAAGTGGTTGGGAAATTGATACGCAAAAACTTGCAGAACGCCTACAAAGCCCTGTGGTTTGTACCAATTCCAGAAGTGGCGAAGGTGTTGAAAAGCTCAAAGAAAAAATCCTTGATTTAGAAAAAAGTCAATCAAATGCCCCTCATAGTATTCTGCAAACTTATGCCCCTTTGCAAGGTATTTTACAAGAAATTGTCCAAAAATATCATTTACCCAATACCTATTGGGCAAATTTATATTTTCACCATTACGAAAAACTATCTTTTCTTTCAGAAAGCGACAAGCAATTTTTCCAAAAATTAGAGCTTAAAAACAATTTCCAAGCCCTTCACCTACAAACTGATGAAACTTTGGAGCGTTTTAGAGCAATAGAAAAAATTGTTGCAGAAACCACTCAAAAACACGAAAAAGCCTACAATCCGCAGAGCATTACTCGGAAAATTGATAAAATACTGCTTCACCCACTTTGGGGATATGGTTCTTTTTTAATGGTACTACTGCTGATTTTCACAGCAATTTTTCGGTGGGCGGAAATTCCTATGGAATGGATTGAAGAGGGTACAGCCTCAGTACAAGCATTTTTCCGAGAAAATTTACCCAATCATTTTCTTACAAATCTTTGGACAGAGGGCGTTTTGGCAGGGATTGGCTCCGTAGTTACTTTTGTGCCGCAGATAGCTTTACTCTTTGGTTTTATTGCAATTTTGGAAGAAACAGGCTATATGACACGCGTAATGATAATGATGGACAAAATTATGCGAAAATTTGGCTTAAATGGCAAAAGTGTAGTCCCCCTGATTTCAGGAGCGGCTTGTGCTATTCCTGCCATTATGGCTACCCGAAATATTGATAATCCCAAAGAAAGACTGATTACTACTTTGGTTGTACCTCTGATTAGCTGTTCGGCTCGTTTGCCCATTTATACCGTAATGATTGCCCTCGTGATACCCGATAAAATGCTATGGGGCTTTTTGCATTATCAGGCTCTTGCTCTGCTGGCGATGTATCTTTTAGGCTTACTTATGGCTATGCTTGCCGCAAAGGTTTTAAGCCGCTTT
Source organism: Raineya sp. (assembly GCF_053497555.1). Classification (NCBI taxonomy): domain Bacteria; kingdom Pseudomonadati; phylum Bacteroidota; class Cytophagia; order Cytophagales; family Raineyaceae; genus Raineya; species Raineya sp. The sequence continues at coordinate 48,623 of NZ_JBRCWE010000046.1, forward strand.
TTACCTTTTTGGGGCAATGATTATTTTATTGTGGAAATGCCTACCTACAAGATGCCTCGTTGGAAGAATGTTCTTATTACTATTTACGAAAAAGTAAAAACCTTCGTATTTGATGCAGGAAAAGTGATTGTAGTGATTTCAGTAATTCTGTGGGCTTTGGCTTCTTATGGCTGGGGAGATAGCTTGGAAAAAGCGGAAAGTTCTATCAAAAAAAGCTATCCTACACTTTCGGAAGAAGAACTTGCCCCTCTGATTAGCTCTGCAAAATTAGAAGCCTCTTTTGCAGGTAATTTAGGAAAAGCTCTTGAACCTATCATTCAACCTTTGGGTTTTGACTGGAAAATAGGCATTTCACTTATTACTTCTTTTGCCGCTCGTGAGGTTTTTGTAGCCACAATGTCCGTAATTTATGGATTGGGTGAGGAAGGAAACGAGCAAAGCGTAAGGCAAAAAATGGCTTCTGAAATAAACCCTCAAACAGGAAAACCAACCTACTCGGTGGCGGTGGGCTTTTCGTTGATGGTCTTTTATGCTTTTGCAATGCAATGTATGAGTACCTTTGCCGTAGTATGGAAAGAAACACGCTCTTGGAAGTATCCTTTGGGGCAACTTGTTTTTTTCAATCTTTTAGCTTATCTTGCCTCTTGGATAACTTACACGATACTCAAATGAGCCACCAAATTGAAAGTCTTTATTTAGGAGAATTACGCACCGAAGCCACACATTTTGCTTCCCAAAACAAAATCATTACTGATGCCCCCACTGATAACAACGGCAAAGGAGAGGCTTTTTCGCCTACCGATTTGGTTTGTGCCGCTTTGGGGAGTTGTATGATGACCATTATGGGCATCGTAGCCGAAAGGGATAAAGTAAATTTGCAAGGAGTTACTTGGAAAACAACCAAAGTAATGGCATCTAACCCTCGCAGAATTGCAGAAATTCACGTACATTTTTATTTTCCAAGTAGTTTGCCTTTGGAAAGCACATACAAACAAAAACTTGAAAATGCGGCTCGTACCTGCCCCGTAGCCTTGAGTTTAGCCCCAGAAATAAAGCAGGAAGTATTTTTCCATTACGCATAAAAACTTTGTAATTGTTTAGGTATAGCTTGCAGTAAGGAAACAAGAAACAAGAGGCAGGAAACAGAATAGATGTCGGAGAGAAAAAATAAGATATAAAGCCCTTAAAGGCTTGAACATCAAACATTGAACTTCTTGAACGTAAATAATTACAAATTTTTTTGATTTTTTAGAAAACCACTTGGGCAGTCGCTTCGTAAGTCTTACAAACGATTTTTTCAAAAAGAACTTAAACTAAAAATGTATGGCAACTTCTATTGCACCTAAAGCCCAAAGATTGAGTTTTACCAAATCTATCATCAGTATTGCGGCACTGGAAGCGGCAATTACGATTGGCTGGCTTGCTTACGAAAAATATCAGCCACAACTTCTGCTCAAATTCAATTTTGTAGAATTTGCAGGGCTATTGCTGGTAGCACAAGGTATTTTGGGAGCTATTTTCCACCCTATTTCAGGAAGATGGGCAGATAAGGCTTTCCGTGAAAGAGGAACAAAATTTCCTATCATTATATCAGGGGCGGCATTTGCGGCGGTAATTTTTGTAGCTGTAAGCGTTGCTCTGAATACCAATCCTGCAAGCCCTCTGAAATGGCTCTTGCCTGTGCTTGTTATTCTTTGGCTGGCGGCAATGGCTACTTTTCATAGTCCTGCTATTTCACTGGTTGAAAATTTTACCCCTGTCCATAAATTTCCACAAGTTGCGGCAATTCTTACAATGGTTTTCGGTCTGATTTATACCATTGAGCCTTTTCTCATTCAAATCCTCAACATACTCGGACTTACGCCTACTTTTATATTAGGTGGTGTGCTTGTGATTTCTACGGCGTATGCTATTAAAACCATAAGTATCGCCCCTCCCACAGAAGAAGACAAAAAAATAATGGCAAAAGAAGAATTGGGTGGAGATAGCAAAAGAGATTTATTCCTAACAGGCTTCTTCGTAGGACTTTTCAAGATGCTTATGCTCTTTTTCGTACCTGCCATTTGGGTAAAGCATAAGTTTTTTGGTGCAACTGAAAAAATCTTTTTCTCCGACCCCGACTATCTGCAATCGGCTATGCTAATGTTTTCTGCTTTGCTTGCTATCCCTATCAGTAAATTTGTAGAAAAAAAAGGCTCATATAAAAGTTTGATTTGGGGCTGTATAGCGGCTTTTATAGTAATTTTGCCCGCTTTGTTCATCAAAGGGCAAACTATTTCTATCATTATGCTTCTGCTTATGGGTTTGGTGTATAGCTTACTTTCGGTAGCTTCCTTGCCCTATATTCTCAATAGAGCCAAAACTGGACAAACAGGATACAGCATAGGTTTGTACTACGGAGGTTCTGCCTTAGCTACCGCAGTAGTTCTGCTTATTTTACTGAATATGGGAATAAGTGTGAATTAAGAGCCAAAATCTTGCTTTCTACTCCAAAATTTATTGTGTGAGAGTTTGCTTCAAGTGTATGAGGCAAACTCTCATTCTTTTGTAGCAAGTATCAGAAACTCACGAAAATACCCGGACCCACCAAGAAAAACCACGCTTTAGCACTCAAAAAATAACCCATTCCTGCAAAAAGTGGGAAAGAAAGTTTTACATCTCGCCGAGTAGGATACAAACTTCCCAAAAGCACCACACCTATATCTCGGTTGGTTGCATTGGGGTTAAAATTAAAGGCATTGTTGGCAAGTACGCCAATACCCACTTTGTAAGGGTGGAAGCGATTGATTTTATTGGGATTGTAAAAACTAAGTTGTTGGATAATTGCCAAACTAATTCCTCCGAAAGGGCTGAAGTTTTCTTGGTCGGCACGTTTGATAAGCAAGCCCCCAGGAAAGGTTACCTCTGTATCAAAACGCAGTCTTCTTTGTAAAATAATTTCAATTTTTTTACTGAACCCCTCTCCGCCATATTTGTCTTTATCGTGGCTAATAGTAATTTCTATTCTGCTCCACCCGTCCAAATCAAAAGTTTTTCTACCCAAAGTTTTATTCAGGCTGATAGGTTCTTTGTTGCACTGCTTATCGCTGTAAAAAGCAAATCTTGGCGAATTTTCGCCTGGACACACCATTATATTGGGAATACGTTTCAAATCTACTAAATCGCCACGTGCATTGAAAATTGTTATATCAATGCTTACAAATTGCCTACCAAAAAGTTTGTTTTCGTCAATTTTATCATAATCAAAGAAAACTTCAATATCCTTGATAGTGTAAGGGTAAAGAATGGTTTGGGGCAGTTCGCTCAGCACTTGCCTACCTGCACCATAGTTTATTCTTACAAAATTGAGCTGATGAGGTCTTTGGTACTCGCTTACAGGAATGGTACGCCCAATTTTTTCGTTGCGATTAAAAATTTCTATTTCTTTTTTGCTGATATTCATTGGAACTTGCAAGCGAAAAGTTTGCACATTTTCGGTACGAATAAGTGAGTCGGAAGTAAGCACGTTCAAGCCGTCAAAACGAAATCTTGCTTTATGCAAAGCAAGCCCTTCTATGCGTACATCAACAGTTTCGCCGGGGTAAAACACATTCTCTCGCCGATTGCCTTCGTGAAAAATAATGATATTGTTAATGATAGTTTTGGGGGTAACATTAAAATTGGTAATACAAACAGGCTCATCACCATTTTTGATATAAAGATAACTTTCAGAAATACGATGCTGTCCGTAAGGTCGCAGAACGCACAAGAATTTACCATTACTCATCAGGCTTTTAATAAAAATTTCTGCGACAAGCATACCTCCTACTTTCTCTTGGTTTTCTATACGATACGTTTTCCCCACATTCAGATAGCGATTGTAGTCTAATTGAACTTCTACCCCTTCTTTTTGCGTAGCCTCTTCTATGGTAATTTCTTTTACATCAGTATTCAAAAAAGCCAAACGGCTACCTTTTACGCGAAACTTATACTTGATAGTGGGAAGCTGATAATTTACTCGTCCTTTTTCGTCAATGTAAGGGATAAAGGTACTTAAATCCAAACTAAAATCAACATCTCCAATTTTTGAAGGCAAAACATACAAACGAAGTTGCTTATTTACGTATTCCGTACGATAGTCAATATCTTTACTACTCGTAGGAATAGGATTGGTTCGGATATTTTCAGGATTATTGGAAATTAGCTCAAACATACGCTCTTCGCCTACGTACAACTCATCATCTTTGGGTGCAAAGGCTACTTTGGTATTGAAATAAGGAAATAGACGCAATTCGCAAGGAATTTCTTTCAGTGGAATCTGATAAATAATGAAATTGAAGGTGAGAAATTGCGTTTGGGTGAGATTATTGAATTTTATTTTGAAACGAAAATAATCCTGACTGCGAAAAATAGAATCTACAAGTTGAAAATCTTGCGAATATGCCAGTTCTATTTTTTGGATATTTTCCATATTTTGCGGAAACAGACGCACCTCACAAGTAGGGCTTTCAGTGAAATATTCAAAAGCCAAAAACTTTTCTCCTTTGAATTGAATTTGATTTTTGGTTTGTGTAAAACGAAGCGTATCAATCAGAATAGCTACTTCTTTGAAGCAATTTTGGGAAAAAGCTATATGAGCAAACATCAGAAATACAGAGCTATACAGAATTTTTTTCATTGATACACGAGTTTAGATGAAATGAAAAGCGTAAATTGCTTGGAAAAGTTTTTGCAAAAGTAGAAAGTTTTATCCAAAGGTTCAAACAATAAAGTCTCTGCCAAGAAAATATTGCATAGTTTTTGCTAAATTTCAGAAAGGCTTTTGTATATTTGCAAAAAGTACTTGTCTAAAATTTATGTGGTGAGGCTTTTAGAGTTTTAGGTTGAGAGTTTGAAGTTCTAAACCTTCTAACTTCAAACCTTAAACCTAAGAAACCTTACTTCCCAAGCATTTAGACAATTTTAGTAATGGGTTTCAATCAAAAACGTTTGTTTTGAAATATTTATTTTACATATTTTTCATTGGGCTGATTTTTGCTTGCAATCGCAAGCCTTCTACTTGTGCGGCGTATCAGGAAGTAGGCACCGTAGCTATTCCCGAGGATGGCTATGTACCTACCAATTTTATCATTACCGAAAGGCATAGCAAAACGGGATTAGTAAAAAAAGTGGGCGGTGTAAGCAAAAAGAAACATAAAACAAGAGCCCAGCTAAGCAAAATTTTTAGAAAAGAAAAGAAATTTATCAAAGATAAAGAACTATTCCCCGATACCGATAGCAAGGCAAGACGTAAGAAAAAAGCTAAAAAGGCTAAAAAAGCCAAAAATGCTGATGAAGTTGAGCAAGAACAACCCGAAGAAGATAAACCCACTCCTACTTTACCCGAAGAAAAACAAGAACCCAAAAAAGACGGAAACTAAAAGAATAGAAACAGCAAACAAGATGCAGGAAATAGGATTTAGAACATTGATAAAAACTTTTACCTCAAACGCTTGAACTTTGAACCTTTATAGTTTTTGAACGTAAATAATTACAAAAAATAATCGCTTGAAAACCAAACTTATACATATCATTTTTTTGAGTTTAATTTTCTTGGCTTGTAGCGAAGTTTTTGCTCAACGCAAAGACAATACCGCCTCCAAAAAGCCTGTTCTTACCAACAAATATCGTCTGAAAAAGCGTGTAACTCCAAGCGAGGGCATAAAATCCAAGGGCTCGGAAAAAATTCCTAATTCACAAACCGTACAATCGGGGTATTATGCAGGGCAAAAAAGATATGTAGAATCGCCCCAAGTATTAGGGCAAAGCCAGTTCCGAGGCTCTGAACCGCTATTCCCAAGAGAGCCTAAAAAAGGCTTTGCTACGTTCAAGTCTAATTACAAGTTTTTGCCTCACAAATTGCAAACAGGCTTTGCTACGTTCAAATCTAAATCCAAATTTTTGCCTCATCAGTACAGACGTGGCTACGATAAGTTCATATCTCGTTATGCCTTTCTGCCTACCAAGAAAAAATTTGGACACGATAAGTTTATTTCAAATTACAAATTTCGCCCACACGAATACAGACGCGGATATGATGAATTTACGGGGGGAGCAATAAAATATAGCTTTCTTAATAGACGCCGAAAGGCTATTATCCATAATACTCGCAAAATGCAGAATTATAGCGGTACGGTACGTTATGTAGATTGGAAAAAAGTACGTATGAAACGCTCTCATCGTATGGCAACTTCACTGGGGGCTTTGAAAATCAGGTATTCTTTGCGTAAGTCTAAGCTATCCAATCGTGAGTTGCAAAAATACCGCTCCAAGCCCTACAATGTGCGTTATTTGCGTAAAGGCAAATTTATGTGGAAAAAAGATATGCCCCGCTATCAAAAATTCCCTGAAAAATCCCCTCGTTACAACCCTACTGAAAGACAAGGAGCAGTAGTAAGTAGCGGAAAAGGCGAAATCTTATATCCCAATCGTGGCGAAATATGGGTAAATGGCAAACCTGTGAAAAGAGTTATTTCGGGTACGCCTACGCCCAATCCTTTGCCGCTCAATGCCCCCTCACGAGCCAAAGAACTCAAACAAATGCAAAAAGAAAATAAAGCCAAAACAGCAGAGCAAGAACCTAAACAAGATTAAAAAATATAGTAATTGTTTAGGGTATAGTTTGAAATAAGGAAACAGGAAACAAGATGCAGGAATAGGATTTGAGAAAATAGATAGAAAAAGTGAGAGATAAAGCCCTGAAAGACTTGAACATCAAACTTTGAACTTCTTGAACGTAAATAATCACAAAATAAAATCTTTTGGCTCTTGTATTAGAAGCAAGAAATTATTTCAAGGGAACATTCAGAGCTTGCAGTGCTTTTTCGGCGGCGGTTTGTTCAGCTTTTTTCTTGTTTTGTCCCATTCCTTGTGAAATGCCTTTGCCATTCAGACGAACCTCCACAGTGAAAGTAGTAGTATTCCGATAATTTTTCTCTTCAACAAGTACAAACTCTACATTTTTGCCGTTTTTTTGGGCATACTCAATCAGCAGACTTTTGTAGTTGAGATTGGTTTGTATGATTTTATCTAAATCCAAATGAGCCTGTAAAAGACGTTTCAGCACAAAAATTCTACAAAAAGCAAAACCCTTATCCAAATACACCGCCCCAATAAATGCCTCCATAGCATCGCCTGCAATAGACTGATTGCCACGAATTTGAATAGAAGTTTCGTATTCTATAAGCTCGGTCAAGCCTATTTTGTGAGCCAGTTGGTTCAAACTTTCACGATTGACAATCCGAGAGCGAATTTCAGTCAGAAAGCCCTCATCTTTGTAGGGAAATTTTTTGTAAAGGTATTCTGCGATAATCAAGCCCAAAACGGCATCTCCCAAATACTCCAAGCGTTCGTTGGAAAGGCGAAAATTTTGATTAGGCGTTTGTATCGCTACCGAACTATGTATCAGAGCCAATCGGTACAAAGATAAGTTCAAAGGCTTACTTCCTGTGATGTTTTTCACAAAAGAAATAAGCCTTTGCTCTTGGGGTGAATACTTCCTAAAAAACGCTTGAAGGTGCTTGAGCCAAAGCATCGGAGCAATTACTCTTCAAATTTCTTGAAAATAATCGTAGTATTATGCCCACCAAAGCCAAAATCATTGCTCAAAGCATAAGTAATTTTACGTTCTTGGGCTTTATTGGGTGTAAAGTTGAGTCTTTTATCCAGCACCTCGTCTATTTCAAAAAGGTTGATAGTAGGTGGCACAACCTGATGCTGTATAGCTAAAACGCAAGCAAGGGCTTCTACGGCACCTGTAGCCCCCAACAAATGCCCTGTCATTGACTTGGTAGAGCTGATGTTGAGTTTGTAGGCGTGTTCGCCGAAAACTTCCTGAATGGCTTTAATTTCTTGTGGGTCGCCAATGGGTGTAGAAGTACCGTGGGTGTTGATGTAGTCAATTTTATCAGGACTGATACCTGCATCATCAAGAGCATCTTGCATACAATAAATTACGCCCAAGCCTTCGGGGTGTGGAGCTGTAATATGGTAGGCATCGGAAGAAAAGCCAGCTCCTACTACTTCGGCATAGATTTTGGCACCGCGTTTCTTGGCGTGTTCGTACTCTTCCAAAATGAGGCAAGCTCCTCCTTCACCAAGCACAAAGCCATCTCTATCTTTATCGTAAGGACGAGAGGCAGTTTCGGGGCTATCATTGCGTTCGGAAAGAGCTTTATTGGCATTGAACCCGCCGATACCTGCTTCGGTAACAGCGGCTTCCGAGCCACCTGTAAGAATAACATTTGCTTTTCCCCAACGGATATAATTAAAGGCATCAATAATAGCATTATTGGCAGAAGCACAAGCCGAAACCGTAGTGTAGTTGGGTCCTAAGAAGCCGTACTTAATAGAAATATGCCCGGGAGCAAGGTCGGCAATCATTTTAGGAATAAAGAAGGGATTGAAGCGAGGGGTACCATCGCCTTTGGCAAAATCAACCACTTCCATTTGCAAAGACCGCAATCCGCCTATCCCCGAACCCCATATCACACCTACACGGCGTTTATCAAGGCTTTGTAAGTCAAAACCTGCATCTTGGATAGCTTGTTCAGCAACGGCAATAGCATAGTGCTGAAACAAGTCCATTTTACGGGCTTCTTTGTGTTCTATGTAGAGTTTGACATCAAAATTTTTTACTTCGCAAGCAAAGCGAGTTTTGAACTTGGAGGCATCAAAACGGGTAATGGGAGCGGCACCGCTCACACCTTTGGAAAGCCCTTCCCAATATTCGGCAACTGTATTTCCAATGGGCGTTACTGCTCCCAACCCTGTAATTACCACTCTTTTTGGGTTCATTGAGTTGGATTTTTGGTTAGAAGATTATTTTACGTTTGCTTCCAGATAAGCAATTGCCTGTCCTACCGTACTGATAGTTTCGGCTTGGTCGTCAGGAATAGAAACGTTAAACTCTTTTTCAAATTCCATAATGAGTTCTACTTGGTCGAGGGAGTCAGCTCCCAAGTCGTTTGTAAAACTTGCCTCAGGGGTAACCTCAGAAGGTTCTACACCCAATTTTTCTACGATAATGCTTTTTACTTTTTCTGCAATAGTAGACATCTCTAATTCAGTTTTGGTTTAACAGAACGCAAATAAATACAATTTTTGAAAAATTTGCCAAAAAAAATTGAAAAATTTTTGGATATACACCAATTTTGAAAGGTATGCTTGCTATCCCCATATGCTATTTGGCTCTTCCCCCCTGCTTTCGGCGAAGCCAATCTATGAGCAAATTGGCAGTTACCTGAATATTGACCATTCTATCGTTTCCTAACTGATACAACTTGGCTGAAGCTCCTTTTTCATCTGCATAAGCAACCCAAATCGTACCCACGGGTTTGGTGGGGGTAGCTCCTCCGGGTCCTGCAATACCGCTAGTTGCAATGCCAATATCTGCATTACATAGCTTTCGGATATTGCTTGCCATTTCCAAGACGGTCTGCTCACTCACCGCTCCAAACTCCTCAATAGTTTCTTTTTTTACACCTAAAACATTGATTTTTAATTCGTTGCTATATGCCACCAATGCCCCTTTCAGATACTCCGAACTACCAGCGTGCTGTGTGAAACAATGTGCCAAATAGCCCCCAGTACAGCTTTCGGCAATAGCAAGTGTCTTTTTGTTTTGAACCAAAAGCCTACCCACAGCCATTGCTAAATCATCTTCATCAAATCCATAAACATACTTATCAATGAGTGGCAAAACTTTCTCTACTTCCTGCTCAATTTGCCTGCGAACAGCCTCTTTATCATATCCAAAGCCTGTAATTCTAAGCCGTACCATTCCAAAAGAAGGCAAATAAGCAAGTTTTAGGTTTTCGGGAAGGTTATTCTCCCAAGTTTCAATTTCACGAGCCAAATAGCTTTCGCCAATGCCTACGGTTTTTATCATTTTATGCACAATGCTGGGCGTTTGAAAAAACTTTTGTAGGTTTTCAAGCACGTAGCTTTGCATAATAAACTGCATTTCGTGAGGTACTCCCGGCATTGAAACAAAAATTTTTCTGTTTCTTTCAAACCACATACCTGGGGCAGTTCCTTTGAGATTAGGAATATAAACAGCATTGGCAGGCAAATCGGCTTGCTGACGATTGATTTCCAACATTTCTCTGCCTCGACTTTCAAAAAAATGTGTAACAGCACGCAAAGCCTCAGGGTGGCGTATCAGTTCTACGCCAAAAAATTTACAAAGGGTTTTCTTAGTAATATCGTCTTTGGTAGGTCCCAAGCCCCCTGTTGTCAGAATTACATCAGCTCGCTTTTCAGCTTCTTGCAAGCCTTCCAAAATAGCTTCTTCGGTATCGCTTACTACGCTATGCCTAATTACCCGAATGCCAATTTTATCCAATTCGGCACTCATCCATTGGGCATTGGTGTTGGTAATTTGTCCGTATAAAATCTCATCTCCAATATTTAGAATTTCAGCTTTTATCATAGTGGGAAAATTTTACCAGGATTTACAAGATTTACAGAATTCAAAAGTTTAAAAAGTTGTTAAAGTGTTTTCCTTTTGCAATGATAGGTTGCCTGATTAATTACTCAAAAAAAAGAGGCACAATAAGATATTATGCCCCTAAAAATCCGCCAAGGAATTTTGTGAACCTTCTTATCGCAAAATGCGAATTTCGGTTCGGCGGTTGAGTTGATGTAAAAGGTCTCGGGTTTTCTTATCTTTGAATTTGTTGATAAACGCTTCATCAAGCACATCACCTTCTTTCAAGAAATCGTATTGCTCAGCAAGTTCTTTGGTAACCACTCTTGGCACATACTCTCCATAACCTTGTGGTACGATACGTTCTTTATCAAAGCCACCTTTGGTTACGATATACTCTACAGCCGATTCAGCTCTTCGTTTGGAAAGCAAGTCGTTATCTTCAAAATTACCTACTGCGTCTGTATGTGAGCCTAATTCAATTTTCACATTGGGGTTATCTTTCAAGAATACAATAAACTCATCAAGAATTTTAGCCGCATCAGGGCGAATATTCCATTTGTTAAAGTCGTAAAGGATATTCAGAGTGAATTTGGTCTTGTCATCATACTCTTGAAGTTTTAGCTCATAGACAAAAGTTGTATCAATCACAGGTTTGGGAGGCAAATATTTTTCAGGAATTTTCACAAGAGCAAAATCGTTACGAGCCGCAAGGAAAGGTTTTTTCTGATGAGAAACATCAGCTACCACCTTGAAAGCAAGTCTATCATCTTTTACAGGGATAGTTTCTGTTTCTGCTTTATCGTTGGTAAAGAACTCTTGAATTACTTTATCGTTATCATCTAAAATTTTCACGTGAGCATTGGCAAGAGGGATTTCTGTTTCGTCTTTTTTCACACCAATCGTTTTGAACTTCACAAAGTAATTCACAGTACGTTTGCCTGGATTTTTATCAATGAAATAGAAAATATCATCATCACCTTTGCCTTCGGCACGATTGGAACTGAAATAGCCCTCTCTGTCGTTGATAAACATTATGCCAAAGTCATCAAAAGCAGAATTGATAGGTTTGCCTAAGTTTTCTACGGTGATTTTTCCCTCTTTACGCTCTGCTACGAAAATATCCAAACCGCCAAGGCTGGGGTGTCCGTCAGAGGCAAAATAAAGCCTGCCGTCAGGGGCTACATAGGGGAAATACTCATCAGCTTCGGTATTGATTTCTTTGCCAAGATTGCGAACATTGCCCCAAGTGCCGTCTTTTTTCTTTTCGGCAACAAAAATATCGTGTCTGCCTATGCTTTTTGTACCTTTATCATCAGCTTCTCTATCCGAAACAAAATACAAGCGTTGTCCATCAGCCGAAAGGAAGGGCTGAGCGTCCCAAACATAGGCTTTGGGAACAGATTTTGCCGTAGGCTTTCCGTAATAGCTTTCGTTATCGCCACTGCTTACTCCTTCCAAAAGACGAGGTTCAGTCCAATTTCCGTCTTTATCTAGCTCCGAAATATACAATTTCATATTTTTCGGACCTTTCTTGCGATTTACGGAAGCGGCACGAGCAAAAATCATCGTTTTGCCGTCACGGCTGAATGTAGGCGTACCTTCATTTACGTTTTCTTTATGAATATTGGGGTCAAAAACTTGCATTTTTGCCTCTCCCGACTGCAAACTTTGCAAAGGCACATAATAAATACCCAAATTTTTCTGTCCGTTAATATCCGATTCGTGAGATTTATCACGAGAAGCACTCAAAACAAGTTTATCTTGATAGATGACAGGAGCAAATTCAGCAAAATTCGTATTCAGATTTTCAACAGGCTTTACTTCAAAAAAAGTTTGAATTTTCTCCAATTCCTCACGCTTTTTCAAATTTTCAACTTCTCTTTTGGCACGTGCTACATACGCCCTATTTTTGCCTTTTTTGGCGTAGTTTTCGTATTGTTTGAGAGCCTCTTCTACTTTACCATTCTCTTCAAGCACTACGGCATAATAAAATTTGGCATCGTCTTCGTGGTCTTCGTGGTGAGTTTTGGGTATTTTTTTATTATACACTTTGGCATAATACTCCTCTGCTTCACGCAGACGATTAGATTTGCGTAGCGACTGAGCCAAATAAAAATTCACCAAAGGGTCATCAGGTTTTTTAGCTTGTAATTTTTTAAGCGTTTCAATGGCATCTTGGTATTCTCCTTCCTCGTAGTGTTTATAGGCTTTGTTGAAGCCCCCACAAGAAACAAGAATCACAGCAGAAAAAACAAATAAAAAGCGAATAATATTTTGCATAATTGATAAGGATTTTAACACAAAAACAAATTTGACCTGCAAATTACAATTTTTTTTCGCTTTCGCCAAGAAAAATTACATTTTATTTGTTTATGAAAAATTTGAAAGGAATGTTTTAAGGCTTCAATCCACAAGATTTTATTTTTCTGTAAAGAATATCCTATTTCTTTCTTGCTTTTACTCTTCTACAATGAGAAACACGTCTTCGTTGGGCTTTTGTAAAAGATGTTTCTCGCGAGCAAATTTTTCAAAATTTTCTCTATCACCAAAATCTTTGATGTTTTGTTTGAGTGTATTTTGCAGTTCCAAGTAATAAGCTTTTTCTTGCAAAAGACGTTTATATTTTTTCCGCCAGCGATACTGGCTTATCAAATCGTTGGTGTCAAAGAAAAGCATCCAAATCAGAAAAACACTCATCGCTACAAAGTAAAAGTTTTTCATAAATTTGGGAATACGAAATTTTCTTGCTTTTTTTACAATTTGAGCAATTATTTTTTTCATCACCAAAAACTTTTAGAAAGCAATGGTCAAAGTTAAGTCAAATAATGCAAATTCACAAAAAGAATTTTTTGTAGAAGCCAAAGAAGGCAAATTTTTCTTGAATGAAAGTCCTTTTGCTTGGGATAGTGTGCCTATCAACGAAAATACCTTTCATTGCCTTTATGAAAACAAATCTTTTGTTGTGGAAATTGTAAAGGCAGACTACTCCGAAAAAACTTTTGTGCTTAAAATCAACGGGAAAAAATATGAATTTACGGCACAAAGCGAAATGGATTTGCTTTTGGAAAAGCTCGGTATGCAAAAAAGCAGTGGCTTGAAAGTAGGACAGCTCAAAGCTCCTATGCCCGGACTCATCGTAGATGTGCGTGTGAGCGAAGGTCAGAAAGTTGCTAAAGGTGATGTGCTTATTATTCTGGAAGCAATGAAAATGGAAAATGCCATCAAAGCCCCCGCTGAGGCTACTATCAAGGCAATTTGCATCAAAAAAGGCGATAGTGTTGAAAAAAACAAGGTTTTAATTGAGTTTGCATAACTTTTGATGTTTGATAAAGGCTTTAGGGGTTATGAGTTCAAAGTTCAAAGTTCAAAGTTCAAAGGTTCAAACCTCAAACTTCAAACCTCTAACTTCAAACTTACCAAACCCTATTTTTTAGCCAATTTCACTCTCTAAACGCTTGAAACTATGCGATTTTTAGTCATTTTTCTTCTTTTGCCCTGCTGGCTTTTTGCTCAACAAGCTACTCGCGAAAATTGGGGTAGTTACAAAAATGAAATAGAAACGCATTTTGAAAAAGCAGAATATCTGAAAGCCATTGAGCCACTACTCAAAGCAAAACAATGGTTTGAAACCCAAAAACTCACCGAAAGTCTTGAATATGCAATTGTACTGATTGATTTGGGGGAATGTTATTACCAAACTTACGATTTGAATAAATCTGCAAAATTCTATGGCGATGGCATTTTGGCTTTGAGCAATAACAAATCTGCCCCTAAAAATAGTGGAACTTTAATGGAACTTGCGTACATCACTTCCCATTTAGCTCACGTTTTGATACTAAAAGGAGATTTTGTAACTGCAAAGGGCTATTTAGACGGAACTTACCAAAAAGTAAGCCAAGTACGAGCAGAAAATTTGAAAAAAAATGTAATTATTGATACCCTCTTTGCAGTGGCTTCACTTTACAAAACTTATGGAGACTTACATTTTGCCCAAAATGACCTTGCTGGTGCCGAAAAATATTACCGAAAAGCCCTCAATGTAGCTTCCAAAGAAACACGACACGATTTGGTAAGAACGAATATATACGGCTCTATTATTTTAGCCCTTGCCGATATGTACGATTTGCAAGGCTTGCCCGAAAAGCAAATCAAAGAGCTGGAAAGTTTAATCAATTACTATGAAATCAATGTTGGCGAACCTGCTAAAAAGCTCAAAGAATACATTTTGGCACTCAAAAAAGCGGGCGAATTTTACGCTAAACAAGTAATAAGCGAAAAAGATAGCATCAGCAAAGACAATACCAAAGAAAAAGCCGCTAATTATTTGCACCAAGCCCTTACTTTTCAGAAAGAAATCAGTGAAGATAACGCTATTTACGCTGATGTACTTTTAGCCCTTTCGCGTTATTTGCTTTATACCGAACCCAGTCGTACCGAAACTGCTTTCAAACTTGCCAAAACTGCTTATTATCTTTTTCAAGAAAACTACACTCAACCTCACCTCAAACATATTGAATCTGCGAATTTAGCGGGCTTTATTGCTTTGTATCTTAAAAAATATAGTGAAGCCGAAAAACTCTTTTCCCTTGCTCTGAAAGCCACTCCCGTACTCAACGACAAATACCATATCTACTTTTTACATCTCAATTTCAATATGGGTTTGGCAGAAATGTATCAAAATAAAAACGATTTAGCCTCTGTTTCTTTTCTAAATGGTACTTGGGTAATTGAGGAGCAAATCAAACGTAATTTTGCACATCTTACCGAAAAAGAAAAAGAAGCTCTTTACAAAACTTTCAATGAAAATATTTTGCTCTATGCTTATTTCGTAAGCAGACAATACCCGCAAATGAAAATGCTTGGCGAATTGCTATTCAACCTGCTTTTGCATACCAAAGGATTTCTCTTCAACCAAAATCGCGTTTTTTTGAAGTCTATTTTGCAAAGCAAAGACGAAAACCTGAAAAAGAAGTTTCAGCAATGGCAAGCCCTCAAAGCCGAACTTGCCAAAAAACAACAATCTATCAATCTTTCAGAAAGAAACTACTACCAAAGTGGAAAATCTATTTTAGAGCAAAAAATTGAAAACATAGAAAAAGAACTCGCCACCCAAAACGCTGAATTTCAGCAAAAAGTTGTAGATAAAAACAAACAAAAACGCATTGATTGGATTGAAATTCAAAATAAGCTCAAAGCCGATGAGGCAATCGTAGAAATTGTACGCACTTATTCTTTCAGAAATGGCTTTCATCAAGACTCTGCTATTTATTTAGCTTTGGTTATTAAACCCAAAGCAAATTACGTAGAACTTATCCAAATTCCTGATGGCTACGAAATGGAAAATGGAAGTTTGCATTTTTATCGCAACAGCATTCGCTTGCGTAAAAAAGATAAGGAGTCGTATGATGTTTATTGGAAACCCATTACCGAGCAACTGAAAGGCGTGAAACGCTTGTATTTTTGTCCTGATGGCGTCTATCATCAAGTAAATCCGAGAACTCTACTCAACCCCACTACGGGTAAATACGTGGCTGATGAAATGGAAGTGCAAATGATAAGCCGTTCGGCGGATTTGCTGGAAATCAAGAGCCGAAAAGCCCAAAACAAAAATTTTTCCGACTATCAAATGTATCTTTTCGGCTACCCCGATTATAGCAATTTGCCCAATTTGAAAGCCAATAACAAACCTGCCCCAAACAATGCTCTCGACAGAAGTTTTCAGAAGCAACGCTTTTACGACCTGGGTACAGGAACTATTTTGAGTTTGCCCGGTACTAAAAAGGAAGTAGAAAGTATTGCTGTTTTTGCTCAAAAAGTAGGCATAAAAACAAAAGTATTTCAAGAATTGCAAGCCAATGAAGAAAATCTCAAAAAACTGCAAAACCCTGATATTTTGCATATCGCTACACACGGCTTTTTTCACGATGAAAGCGAAGTAGAAATAAAAAATCCTTTGTTACGTTCGGGACTGATTTTGGCAGGGGCAGAACTGGCTATCAAGAAGCTACTACCCGATACGCAAGAAAACGGCATTCTTACTGCCCAAGAGGTACTGGGTTTAGATTTGGAAAATACGGAATTAGTGGCTCTTTCGGCTTGCGAAACGGGTTTGGGCGAAATCAAAAATGGCGAAGGGGTATATGGTTTGCAAAGAGCTTTTTTGCAAGCAGGGGCAAAAAGCATCATTGTGAGCCTTTGGAAAGTTGATGACGCCGCCACACAAGAATTTATGAGCAGTTTTTATGAAAATTGGCTCGTGAAAAAGATGCCCAAAACCCAAGCCTTTACCCAAGCCCAACAAAAAATTAAAAGCAGTGAAAAATACAAAGAACCCTACTACTGGGGAGCTTTTGTTATGGTGGGAGAGTGAAATTTTTCCAAAAATCCCCCAAAAAGGGGGTTGTTCTTTTACCTCGTTTTTCATATTTTGCTTTCAAATTTGTATTGGTATGAAAAAATTTATCTTTTTTCTCGTTTTATG
The DNA here is from genome assembly GCF_053497555.1 of Raineya sp. NCBI lineage: Bacteria > Pseudomonadati > Bacteroidota > Cytophagia > Cytophagales > Raineyaceae > Raineya > Raineya sp. Next base: position 65,554 of record NZ_JBRCWE010000046.1, read on the forward strand.
CTTTGGATTGGGGCTGTATGGTTATGCCCAAAGTTGGGAAGAGCTAAATAAAAAAGGCAATGAGCTATACCAAGCAGGCAAGTACGATGAGGCTCTACCTATTTTAGAAAAAGCCCGAAGGAAAGCAGAAAAAAAATTCGGAAAAAAACACGAAAATTATGCCACTGCCTGCAATAATTTAGCCTTTCTTTACTATAAGCAAGGACGCTATGCAGAAGCAGAACCTCTCTACAAAGAAGCCAAAGATATCCGTGAAAAAACACTCGGAAAAAACCACCCCGACTATGCCATTTCCTGCAATAATTTAGCCTTGCTTTACCACGACCAAGGACGCTATGCCGAAGCAGAACCTCTCTACAAAGAAGCCAAAGATATTTACGAAAAAGCCCTCGGCAAAAACCACCCCGACTATGCCATTTCCTGCAATAATTTAGCCTACCTTTACAAAGACCAAGGAGGCTATGCAGAAGCAGAACCTCTCTTCAAAGAAGCCAAAGATATTTACGAAAAAGCCCTCGGCAAAAACCACCCCTATTATGCCCAATCCTGCGGTAATTTAGCCTCGCTTTACTATGAGCAAGGACGCTATGCAGAAGCAGAACCTCTCTTAAAAGAAGACAAAGATATCTATGAAAAAACACTCGGAAAAAACCACCCCGATTATGCTACTTCCTGCAATAATTTAGCCGTGCTTTACCACGACCAAGGACGCTATGCAGAAGCAGAACCTCTCTACAAAGAAGCCAAAGATATCCGTGAAAAAACACTCGGAAAAAACCACCCCGATTATGCCATCTCCTGTAATAATTTAGCCTTGCTTTACTATGAGCAAGGACGCTATGCAGAAGCAGAACCTCTCTTCAAAGAAGCCAAAGATATATGGGAAAAAACACTCGGCAAAAACCACCCCTATTATGCTACTTCCTGCAATAATTTAGCCTTGCTTTACAAATACCAAGGACGCTATGCCGAAGCAGACCCCCTTTACAAAGAAGCCAAAGATATCAAAGAAAAAACACTCGGAAAAAACCACCCCGACTATGCCAATTCCTGCAATAATTTAGCCATGCTTTACTATGAGCAAGGACGCTATGCAGAAGCAGAAACACTACTCAAAGAAGCCAAAAATATCCGTGAAAAAACACTCGGAAAAAACCACCCCCATTATGCCTCTTATTGCAATAATTTAGCCTCGCTTTACCAGGAACAAGGACGCTATGCTGAAGCTGAACTCCTCTATAAAGAAGCCTCTCAAATACTTCTATTCAATGTTCAACGTAACTTTGTAGGGCTTTCAGAAAAAGAAAAAGCCCTGTATCTTGCAACTTTCCAACATAATTTTGAAATATACTTTTCCTTTGCTCTCAAAGCCCAAAAAATAGGTCTTACGGCTTGGCTTTTAGAAAACAACCTTATCACCAAAGGCTTGCTGTTTTTTTCTACCAATCAGCTTCGTCGTAGCTTAGAAAAATCCCAAGATAAAAACCTCAAAGAAACTTACGAAAA
>NZ_JBRCWE010000047.1:0-18758 GCF_053497555.1 Raineya sp.
CAGGAGCTATGTTCGGGTCTAACATCTGACGAGGATAAGTTTGGTCGTGTTTGAAATGGTCAAGGAAATACACCATATCCGAATTGTAAATATTCTGCTCGCTCAATGGATAAAAACGATAGCCATTGTAGTAATCTCGCAAATCTTGCATTATTTGCTCTTCTCGGCTCTTGTCCTCTAAAACCAAGTTCAATAGTTCTCTTACCTCCCCTTCCGAAAAGCCCATCATTGCCTCAAAATCTTTGTGATGAGTGAGGTGCTTGACAATATTAAAGCCACTCGTCAGGCTATCCATTGTAATAGGCGAAACCCCTGTAATGAAAAATCTATCTACTATACCCTGCTGGGTAGCGTTTTTGATAGCCTCGTAAAACTTTCGTACATAACCATTCAGCGATACCGTTTCTTTGAACTCTTGAATACTGCGGGCAAGAATTTCATTCGTAAAGTGGTCGTATTCGTCTATGAGTAAGTAGATAGGTATTTTTTCCTTTGCCGTGTATGCATCAAAAAAGTTAGCTAATACTTTCTCAGCATCATAAATGCTAAAAATCTGCTCTTTAATCGTTTTATCAAAAAGATGATATTTTTCAATAAAACTCCATAACTGACTGCTCACTCGGCTATTAAAGCCGTCTTGACTGCTTTCACGCGTATCTGTATTGATAGCACTAAAATTAAAGTACAATATCCGATAGCTATTTGCCCTTGCAGTCGGATTTTTACCAATATAGTACCGACCGAAAAGTTCCTGAAAATCTTTTTTTCGCCTTATATCATAATAATGCTCCAATAGCGATACAAACAAACTTTTCCCAAAACGGCGAGGACGCAAATACACCAAAAAACGTTCCCGCCTTGTTTCCAGTAACTCTATGTAGGAAGTCTTATCTACATACACATACTCGCTGACTACTTGGGGGAAATTACTCAATCCATAAGGAAAGAAAACCTGTTTCATACCGCAAAATTTACTTTTTCTGCAAAAAACCTGACAGATTTTGTCAGGTTTTCTATCATTTTGGAGTTTAATGACTCATTTTTTTGCCTAAACTTTCCTCATAGATGCGTTTGGCTTCTTTGGTAGAAATCACTTTTTTCCCATCTACCTCAAAATCGCCTGCGGTTACTCTACCCAAAAATGTATAAGGCACTCCCTTTTTCTCCAAAAACTTTTCAAACTTCATTGTATCGCGAGGCTTGCCACTCACCGAAACAATTGCCCTACCCTGACTCTCACCAAAAAGAAAAGCATCTTTGCGATAAAGTGGCTGAGTAGCTATGCTAAAACCAAAGCCTCTCGGCAATGCCGATTCTACAAGAGCCACCCACAAGCCGCCATCAGAAATATCGTGAGCAGAACGAACAAGTTTGTTGCGAATAAGCCCCTTGATTAGTTCTTGCAATTGATATTCTTCTTCCAAACTAAATTCGGGGGCAGGCGAACCCTTTATGCCCAAATAGGAATACAAATATTCTGAGGAAGCAATGCAGTTTTTGGTATGCCCTAAAAGGTAAATCCAATTTCCTTCCTCTTTGAAGTCCAAAGTAGTTTGCCATTCTCTTTTTTCTAAAATACCTAACATTCCAATCGTTGGTGTAGGGAATACAGGGATTTCTTTGCCGTCTATGTTGGATTGATTGTAAAAACTAACATTTCCTCCTGTTACAGGTGTATTGAACTTACGGCAGGCTTTTCCCATACCTTTGATAGCCCCCACAAACTGCCAATACACCTCAGGGTTGTAGGGATTTCCAAAATTGAGACAATTGGTAATAGCCACAGGCTCTCCTCCACTGCAAACAATATTTCGGGCGGCTTCGGCAACTGCTATCATTGTGCCAATTTCGGGGTCAGCTTGTACGTAACGAGAGTTACAATCTACGGTTATCACGATAGATTTATCTGTACCTTTTACCATTACCACCGCCGCATCAGAAGGAGCGTTTGTACTTTGGTTGGCTGTTCCTACCATTGAGTCGTATTGTTCATAAACCCATTTTTTAGAGCAAATATTAGGGTGTGCAAGTAAAAATTTGGCAATTTTAGGAATGTCTTTGTCTGTAATATCAGGAACGCTATTGATATTAAATTTTTGATATTCGGCATAATAGGCAGGCTCTTTGTACTCGCGTACATATACAGGGGCACCGCCCCCCAAAACCAAACTAATCGCAGGAATTTTGGCAACCGTATCGCCCAGTATCATAAAACGCAAGATGCCTGTATCGGTAACTTCTCCAATTTGAGAGCAGTGTAAATCCCATTTTTCAAAAATAGCTTCTATTTCTTTTTCTTTTCCCTTTTCTACTACCATTAGCATACGCTCCTGCGATTCGGAAATGAGAATTTCGAAGGGTTGCATATTTTCTTGCCTCAAAGGCACTTTATCTAAGTGAATATCCATACCTACACCCCCTTTGGCACTCATTTCCGAAGTAGAGCAGATAATACCCGCCGCTCCCATATCTTGTACGCCTACTACAAAACCCGTAGCAATGGCTTCCAAAGTAGCTTCCAAAAGCAATTTTTCTTGAAAAGGGTCTCCTACTTGCACAGCGGGCAAATCTTTGATACTTTCGCCAGTAATATCTTTGGAAGCAAAAGCCGCCCCTCCTACTCCATCTTTGCCTGTTGCCGAACCCACAATATACACAGGGTTACCTACGCCTTTGGCTATGGCTCGGGCAATTTTATCTGTTTTCACAACCCCCGCCGAAAAAGCATTGACTAATGGATTTATCGTAAAGGAATCATCAAAGAACACCTCACCCCCTACGGTAGGCACACCGAAGGCATTGCCATAATCGCCAATGCCCTTTACTACCCCTTTGAGCAGAAAACGCACCCGCTCATTATCCAAATTGCCAAAGCGAAGCGAATTGAGCTGAGCGATAGGTCTTGCCCCCATCGTAAAAATATCACGATTGATGCCCCCAACTCCCGTTGCGGCTCCTTGGTAAGGCTCAATGGCTGAAGGGTGATTATGCGATTCTATCTTGAAACTTATAGCGTACCCCTCTCCTATATCCACCAAACCTGCATTTTCTTCACCTGCTTTGGCAAGCATACGAGGGGAATCTTTGGGCAAGGTTTTGAGCCAAACAATAGAATTTTTGTAAGAGCAATGCTCCGACCACATTGCCGAATAACAGCATAGCTCCGTAAAATTAGGCTTTCTGCCAAGAATTTCAACGATTTTATGATATTCTTCCTCTAAAAGTCCGAGTTTGAGGGCGGTTTCCAGTAAATCGGGACGAGTTGCCATTGAAAAATTTTTTTAGATTTGTGAAAAAACCTTTTTCAAGCCTCAAATTTCTAAAAAATTTTGAAGCCTGCAAATAATTACCGAAACTTGTAAGATTTTTCCACAGAACAAAGAGCCTACAAATTTGGTTTGCTTCAAAAAACAAAGGTAATGGAAACGATAATTCCCTACAAATCAAGTCAGAAAAGTAAAAAAGAGCAAGTCGCAGAAATGTTTGATAAAATTTCGCCTACTTACGATTTGCTCAATCGCTTGCTCAGTGCGGGTATTGATAAAAGTTGGCGAAAAAAAGCCCTCGCTATGCTCAAAAGTAGTCAGCCACAAGTTATTTTAGATGTTGCTACGGGTACAGCGGATTTAGCTATTTTGGCACAAAAAATGCTTAACCCTCAAAAGATTGTAGGGATTGATATTTCAGAAGGTATGCTGGCTTTGGGCAAAGAAAAAATACAGAAACTGGGGCTAACTGAAAAAATATCGCTTCAAACTGCCGATTCTGAAAATTTGCCATTCGCCGATAGTATCTTTGATGCTGTAATGGTATCTTTTGGTGTTCGGAATTTTGCTCATTTAGAACAAGGTTTATCGGAAATTTACCGAGTAACCCAGCCCAAAGGCAAAATAATGATTTTAGAATTTTCCAAACCTTCGGCTTTCCCTATCAAACAACTGTATCAGTTTTATTCTAAAACTTTTTTGCCTTGGCTCGGAAAACTTATTTCCAAAGACAAAGCCGCTTACGAGTACCTACCCGAATCAGTAGAGGCTTTCCCCGAAGGCAAAAATTTTGTGCAAATTCTTGAAAAAATTGGCTTCAAAAATGTAATTTGCAAACCGCTTTCTTTCGGAATTTGCTCGGTGTATATGGGCGAAAAATGATGGTTAGGGAAATAAGAAGAAGCGGGAGACAGGAAACAGGAAACAATACTAATTTACAATGCAAAACTTTAATTCTTTGAACATCAAAAATTTACACTCTTGAATGCCAAATAGTTACCAAATACTTACGATATGAAAAAAACTTGCATTGCATTTTGCTTTTATCTTTTGAGCTTAAATATGGTTTTTGCCCAAGGGCATATTACGCATTTGGACGATTATGACGAGAAGCCTATGCACTATGGTTTTGTTTTGGGGCTTAATCATAGTTGGTTCAGTATTCGCACTTCAGATTTGAATGCTTCTTCCAATTGGATTGTCAATAACAAACCAGCTTGGGGTTTTTCAGTGGGGCTTGCGGCTACCTTTCAGCCTGCTGAACTCTTGGCAATTCGTCTTTCGCCTACGGCTGTTTTTGGGCAACGTATCATTCAATTTCAAGATGCAAATACCAAACAAATCACTGAAAAAATTGTAGAAAATACCACCGCAGAGTTTCCTCTGATGCTTAAAATCAAATCTTTACGCAGGCATAATGCTCGTATGTTTATGATAGCAGGCATAAAGCCTTATTTTTCGCTTGGCACAAAAGCCTCGCAAGAGCCTGAACGCATACGCATACGCAATGCAGGTTTTGCCATAGAATATGGCTTTGGCACTGAGCGTTTTTATGAAATGTTCAAATTTGCTCCTGAAATTCGTTTTACCCATACATTGGGCAATTTACTTGTTCCCGACGATAACCAATTTACCAACCAAATACGCAGTTTGGTTTCGCATAGCGTTTCGGTATATTTGTTTTTTGAATAAAATTTGCTTTTCTTTGAGAAATTTTTTTCGGCTATGAAACTAAAAATCAGTAATGAGTTCAAAGTAGGTGTATTAGGAATTGCCTCGCTTACTTTGCTCTATTTAGGGTTTAATTTTTTGAAAGGAAAAGATTTTTTTGCCGCAAGCCATTACTACTATGCTTTGTACGATGATGTACAAGGTCTTGCCCCCGCCAGTTTGGTGAAAGTGAATGGCGTTACGATTGGCAGAGTGCTTGATGTAAAGTTTTTACAAAATGCCAAAAATCCCCGTCTGAATGGCAAAGTGCTGGTTACTATTGATTTGAACGAAAAAATCAATATGGGTAAAAATACCCTTGCTCTCATTGATAAAGACCTTTTGGGGGGCGTGAGTATTGATTTACAATTGGACTACAAAGAACCCTTTTTACGCTATGACGACACACTCAAAACAGGCATTAAAAAAAGCCTACTAAGCAGTGTGCAAGACCAAGCCAGCCCCGTACTTGCCAAAGTAGATAGCATAATGATAAAGGTCAATGATATTTTGGCTGATTTTGAAGGTATTGGTAAGAATGTAAAAAATACACTTCAAACTTTTGAAAAAACTGCTCAAACTTTGGAAGGAACTATTGCTGAAAATAGAAACAACCTTTTGGGTATTACGGGCAACTTCAAGCAACTCTCGCAAGACCTTACCCAAACCAGCAAACAATTGCCTGATATACTGAAAAAAGTAGATGCTTTTGCCGATTCTTTGCAAAAAATTCATTTCAACCAAACGCTGAATAAGGCAGAAAAAACTCTTGCCGAATTGCAAACCTTACTTGCCAAACTCAATAAAGGGGAAGGCACTTTGGGACTTTTGCTCAAAGACCAAACTTTATATGAAAACCTTACCAAAACTTCGGCAGAACTCACCAAATTGCTTATTGACTTACGCCAGAAGCCGCAAAGATATATTCGTTTGAGGTTTTAGTAATTGGTGAAAGCGTAAAAAAGAATGTTTGCCCCCATTTTGAGAGCCTGCTGACGTAGCTCTTCGGGGTTGTTGTAAATGGATTGGTCTTCCCAGCCATTTCCCAAATCACATTCGTAAGAGTAAAAACAGACTAACCTGCCTTCGTAAATCAAGCCAAAGCCTTGTGGGGGTTTACCATCGTGTTCGTGTACTTTGGGCAAACCATTCGGAAAGCTATATTTGATATGATAAATGGGGTGATTGAAGGGTAATTCTACAAAATCCAGCTCGGGGAATACCTTTTTCATTTCTGTTCGGATATATTTATCCAAGCCGTAGTTGTCGTCAATATGTAAAAAACCACCTGCAATGAGATAACGGCGAAGATTTTGGGCTTCTTGTGGCGAAAAAGTAACATTGCCGTGTCCTGTCATATACACATAAGGATAAGAAAAAATTTCAGGACTGCCCACCTCTACCACTTCATCTTTGGGGTGCAGGTTCATACGCAAATTTTTACGGCAAAAATCAATCAGATTGGGCAGAGCTGTTTTATTAGCATACCAATCGCCACCGCCATTGTATTTAAGTTTGGCAATTTTGAGCGTAGCGGTTCTTTGAGCAAAAAGCAAATTAGCATTGAGTAGCCAACTTGCCAGAATAATGATATTAAAAAACTTTGGCATCAATTCTTTCAAGACCTGTTTTTTGTTCAAACCAACGAAGCGAATCTTGGTTTTTATCGCCTGTTTGTGTATCACAAACGAAAAATAGATAAAAAAGTTGCAAATTTTCGTCTAAACGTGTCAAAAGTTTTTCTAAACGCTCTTGGGCTTTTTGTGGTCTTTGGCAGAAATACTCTTCTCGCCAAGCGTGATAGGCTTCATCGTGCAGTTCAATAATATCCAAAGTGGCTTTATCCAAAATGTATTTTTCTGCAAACTGACGAGCAATAAAAGCGTGATGATTCGCACCGATGCGGGGTTGTTTTTCATCAACTTTGTGCTTAAAAGTATCGTGAATGAGCGTAATTAGGCGTAATTTTTGGTAATCTGTTTCAGCGATTTTCCAACGCAAATTATCCACATTCGCCAGTACCTCGTGAATATGAGCTATGATTTTACCTTCGGGGTGTCCGTAGCGAGGTTTTCCAAAAAATAGCCCCTCTTGCCATTCTACATCTTCCACAATGGCTCGCTCCAAATCGGAATGTATATCCAGCTCAAAATAGCCCCAAGGCGTTTGAATATATTGTAAAGTTTTTATCATAGGCTACCAAACTGCATTTTAAGAAACATTTACAAAAATACTGCCAAAAATGCAGTTTCGGAAAGTAAAAATTAGATTTTTTTCACTTTTTGAAGTAAATCTGCGATATTTTAGACTTTTCAAAGAGCGATTTTGTATTTTTCTTATTTGTAAAATTCAGCTACTTTTTGGGCTGTCCGATAAACTTCTGTAAAAGTATTGTAAAGTGGCACAGGAGCCATACGCACAACATTGGGTTCTCGCCAATCGGTAATAATACCATTTTTCAGAAGAAAATTATGCAATTCTTTTCCCTTGCTTTTGGCAAAAATAGAAAGTTGGGCGGCTCGGTGTGGCGGATTTTTGGGGGTAATAATTTCAATATGCTCCCCTGCAAGCTCTAAGAGCCACTCATAAAGATAATGCGTAAGCAAATTACTTTTCGCTACGAGCTTATCCATTGTAGCTTCCTGAAAAATTTGAAGTGATGCCTGATGTACTGCCATTGGCAAAATAGGCTCATTAGAGAGTTGCCAACCATCGGCATCAGGAATGGGTTTGAAGCCTTTTTTCATCAAAAAGCGTTCGCTTTCTATTTGCCCCCACCAACCCCCAAAACGAGGTAAATCAGCGTGATGATGCTTTTCGTGAATAAAAATACCTGAAACCCCACCTGGACCCGAGTTCAGATATTTGTACGAACACCAAGTTGCAAAATCTACTTGCCAAGCATTGAGTTCAAGTTTTACATTACCAACGGCGTGAGCAAGGTCAAAGCCTACTGTTGCCCCTACTTCGTGGGCTTTTTGGGTGATTTTCTGCATTTCAAATACTTGCCCTGTGTAATAATTCACCCCACCAAACATCACCAAAGCCAATTCATCACCTATTTGCTCAATAGCTTGCAAAATACTTTCAGTGCGTAATGTATGCTCGCCTGCAAGTGGAGCTACTTCAATGATGTTTTCATTGGGCAGAATGCCTCTTGCGAGCAAATGCGTTTCCATAGCGTACTGGTCCGAAGGGAAAGCCCCCGCTTCCATAAGTACTTTGGTGCGTTTGCCCACAGGATTGTAGAAACTTACCAAAAGCAAATGCAAATTAGTGGTAAGGCTATTCATTATAGCAACTTCGGAAGGCTTCGCTCCCAAAATTTCAGCAAGCAAAGGTTTGATAGGCTTACGGAACTGCCACCAAGGTTGCTCTCCTACAAAATGCCCCTCAACACCGTATTCAGCCCATTTATTCAATTCTTTTTGTATAGCTTCGCTGGTAGCTTTCGGCTGAAGCCCCAAGGAGTTTCCACACAAATAAATTACTTCTTTTCCCTCGTGTTTGGGAATAAAAAAACGATTGCGAAAGTGCTTCAATTCATCTTGGGCATCTAAATCTTGTGCCAGAGCAAGTTTTTCAGACATAAATGATTGATTGAGTTAATTTACAAGTTTTTAGTGTATGTAAATTTTTGATTTTCAAAATTTTGAAATGGAGCTTATCCAAAAAGATACTCTTCTATTTTCTGCTTTTTGCCATTTCAAGGCTTTTTTTCATTTTTTCGCTGACTTTCGCAATTTTTTCTTTTTCTTTTTCCAAATAGGCTTTCTGCTCTTCAGGAGATTTTTTATCCCAATTTTCATCAAACTCTCTCATCCACAAATCCATTGCTTTGTAGGCATAGTCCAGTTCTTGCTGAATTTGCTTGAATTTGCCTATTTTAGCTGTATCTTTTTGTTTTTCAAGCTCTTGCAATTCCATTGTGAGTGTATCTCGGTATTTGGCAATGATATGATGAGAAGGCATTACCTCATCGTGAATAGCCATTACCTCTTCAAATAATTTTTGGTGCGGCGAGTTATTTTCTTTTTTGGTTTCACTCACCTGACAAGCCGAAAGTAAAGCTGAAAGTAAAATTAGCTTTTTCATTGATTTTTAGATTTTTAAGTTACAAAATTAAGCAATTAAAAGCATAACGCAAACAAGTAACGCCCAAAGCACAATTTTAATTTTTGAAGGACTTTCTCTGAACTTTTCCAACACTTGTATAAGGTATCTGTGTTACAAATTCTATTTTTTTCGGAATTTGAAATTTTACCAATTTATCAGCAAGCCACAATTTTAATGCTTGTTCAGTAACTCCCTGATTGGGCTTAACTACAACAAATGCCTTCAAAATTTGTCCAAAATCTTCATCTGCAACTCCTACAACCACAACCTCTGCAACAGCGGGGTGTTTGAGCATAACTTCTTCTGTGTAAATAGGATACACATTCTCCCCACCCGAAATAATCATATCATCTTTTCTTCCATAAAGAAAAACAAGTCCATTATCATCTAACCGAGCCAAATCACCAGTATAAATCCAGTCTTTGGGATTGATTGTCCAATCACTTTTGATGCATAGTTCGCCTATGCCTTCTGCATTTGGGCTATCAATACGAACTCTTACGCCTTCAATGGGTTTGCCAATAGTTGCTATATTTTTTTCTAAATCCTTGGGGTTTGCTATAATGCAAAATCCTGCTTCAGAGGAGCCATAAAGATTGTACAAAATGGTTCCCAATTTATCAATAACTTGCTTGGCTGTTTCCGTAGGCAAAGGAGCGGCACCGCAAACTATACATTTAAGAGAAGCTAATGCCTTTGTATTTTCCAAAAGCAATCTGCGAAGCATTGTAGGCACAAAAGTTGCCACCTCAATACGATATTTTTCTATACTCTCCAGCGTTTGTTTCGTTTCAAATTTCTTGCAAATATACATACTTTTTCCCAAAGCAACTGACATCAGTAGGGTAGCCAATCCGTAGCCGTGAAATATTGGAACTGCAATATAAACTGACTCATATTTATCAATCTGTAATTCTTTGATGAGAGCATAAGTGGGATAAATAAATGCTTTGGCAGAAGCCTTATGCTTGGCTGTCTTAAAACCACCTGTTGTTCCACCAGTGAGTACGATAATTTTTCCTCCAAAACCTTTCGGTATAGTATCTATTGGGGAGGCAGTTTCCAACTGATTGATATTGATTAGTTTTTTTGATATTTGCCCCGAAAGCCTATCCAAATGCTGATTTTCGCATATAATTGGCTTTAATTGGTGTTTTTCTTGTAGCGGCTGCAATTGCTCTGCTGTTATATCTGGATTGAGTAAATAAATATCTGCCCCTAAATACGAAAGAGCAAAAATAGTTTCTATTTGCTCAACAGAATTATGTAGTAATACCCCTACTTTATCTTTTTTACGAATATAGCAAGCGGCGTGCAAAACATAGGCTATTTTTTGAGTATTTTGCAAGAATTCTTTATATGTAAAATTTTTATTTTCAAAGCATATAGCAATCTTTTGGGGAAATCTATAAGCCGAATAAGCAAGTAAGGTCATCAGATTGAAGCCATACTTGTAGATGCTAATAAACAAATACCAAAATCCTTTCGGAGTAAAAACATTTAGCAGGTTTAGAATAAAAAATATTCGGCTTATCATTATCATCTTTTTTTGATGTATAAAGAACTTATCCAAGCCCAGAAGTTATTACGCCAAATACCTAATATGGTAATCGGATATGCCCACCAAGGTATAAAAAATTTTTTATTTTTTTTATAGATAGTTTTGGCAATTACAGCCGCCACTTGTTCAGGTTGCATAGCAGGAGCATTTTCGTAAGCCTTTGTTGGGCTTATCATTCTCGTTTTCACCAAAGGCAAATATAAAGTAGAAATGGTAATATTTTTTTGGCTTAATTCTGGGGCAATACATTGTAGCCATTGGTCAAAGGCAGTTTTTGAAGCCTGATAAGCCGCCCAATAAGGTGTTGGAGGCATTCGTACGCTCAAAGCCGAAATGTTTATCAGATGTCCTTTGCTTTCTGCTAAAATAGGTAACAAAGCCAATGTAATACTGACAGGTGTTAAATAATTGAGTTGTATGGTTCTTGTGAAGTCGTGGTATCTTTCCAATGAATCCCAAATAGAGCGTCTTATGGATTTACCTGCATTGTGTATAAGAATATCTATTTTTTTTATTTCCGTTTGAATAAACTGATTAAGTTCCTTTACTTGCGTTTCCTCATATAAATCTGCCCTAAAAATACTAACCCGACAAGCCTTCTTTTCCAATTCATTTTTCAAAAATACAAGTTTTTCTTCGCTTCTTGCTACCAAAACTAAATGCACTCCTGAAACAGCCAGCAGATAAGCCGTTGCCTCCCCTATTCCGAAAGTTGCACCAGTAATAAGAATAGTTTTCCCTTGAATGGCTTTTTCAAGACGCTTTTGGTTAATTTTTGAGGTAGGAAACAATATTTTTTCCAATAACCGCTTCAAATCCACTTTAATAAGGTTTGATACACTTTCTTAAATTATTTGCGTTCAAAAAGGTCAAAGGCTCAAGCGTTTGAGATATACGAATTATCTATTTATTAGCTACTTCAAACTCCACAAATTTATCATTTTTCCAAACTATAATAGGCTTCATTTGTCCTTGCCAATAGAGAATTTCTCGGTAATCTTTGGTAGGGAAAATAGCAATATCGGCAGAAAATCCATTTTGCAACCTTCCTTTACTATGATGCAAGTTTAAGGCTTTTGCGGCACGAAAAGTAATGCCCGCCAAAGTTTCAGCAGTAGAAAGTTTCTGACTCGCGGCAAGCACCGAAGCCTGCAAAAGCAAATCGCCCATAGGAGCAGAACCCGGATTCCAATCGGTAGAAATGGCTACACAAGCCCCAACATCAAGCAACTGACGGGTAGGGGCAAAATTCATTCCCAAACCCAAAGAAGCACCGGGCAAAACAACCGCCGTTGTTTCACTATCGGCAATCATTTTTATTTCAATATCTGAACTTGCTTCCAAGTGGTCGGCACTTAGGGCTTTCATTTCTACTGCCAAACGGCTTCCACCCGTAGTGAATTGGTCGGCGTGAATGGTAAGTTCAAAACCTGCCTTTTGGGCTTTTTGTAAATATGCCTTTGCTACTTGATACGGGAAAGCTGTTTCCTCTACAAAAATATCTATTCTTTTGCAAAGATTTTCTTGCCCTAAAATAGGAAACAAATCATTTACCAAATACTCTAAATAGGCATTTTTATCTGGAAACTCAGGGGGTAAGGTATGGGCGGCAAGACAGGTAGGCACAAGGTCGGCGGTGGTTTGCAAAGAAGCCCGCTGAATTGCACGTAAAATTTTCACTTCCTCTTCTACCGAAAGCCCATAGCCTGATTTTACTTCTATGGTAGTTATGCCTTGTTTCAACAAAAAGTCTGCCCTTTGGCGAGTATTTTCAATGAGTTCATTTTCAGAAGCCTCGCGAGTTTTACGCACCGAATCTAAAATTCCACCACCTGCTTTGGCAATATTTAAGTAAGTTTCTCCTGCTATTCGTAAAGCATAATCTTTCGCCCTGTTGCCTGCAAAAGCAATATGCGTATGGCAATCTACCAAACCGGGCAAAGCTACTAAATCCGCATAAGGAAACTCTAAAATTTCTACGTTTAATTTTTGAGCCTCTTTGGCGAGTTTTTCAAAATTTCCAACTTTGTTTATTTTCCCATCTTCAATCCAAATACCTGCATTTTCAATGATTTCAAGTTGTTCGTCTTTCAAAGCTCCTTTGAAAGGAAGTGCTTGAAACGTGAGAATTTGTGCGAATTTACCCAAAAGTACCTGCATTGGTGTTAGTTTTTCAGATTATATTTTTTCAGAAATTCATCTTCAAGTCCTAATTTATCTTGTACAACATCTATGGGAATACCTAATTCCAGCATTGTCAGTACACTTTTTAACCTTTCCTGCTCCTTTTCTTGTTGTAATTTTTCTACCTTCTGACGCTCCTCTTCTGCTCTAATTCTTTCCTGTTCAGCCTTTTTTTCTAAATCATTTATGCGTTCTTCATATTCATTCATCTCCGTCAGAAAGTCATCTTCCGCTATCATTCTCTTCCGTAAATCCTTCTCTTGTGCCGCAGACTGCAATCGCCGTATTATCGGACGATACTTCTCGGGAAAATCCTCCTCCCTCACATTCAAAATGTGATAATCCTCCTCCCTATTACTCTGGTCAAATATGCTCAACACCTTCTCTAACTCACTCTGATAACGTGGCTTCAAATAAGGTATATTCACCACTATACCCTTATGAAATAACGAAGGTATAAAATGACCTTTCTCCTCCAATATCATACCATTCCGCCTGTCTCGTATGCAATTGTCCACCTCTATCACCGGAATACCTGCATACTCCTCCAATCCATATCCTAAAAAAAATATCGCATATATCGGCAAACCCGCCTTGTATCGCCTCCCTGTATTCCGCAAGCTCACCCAATAAAAATACTCCCGCTTCGCATACTGACTGCCCAAATATGTCCTAAATCGCAACATATCATTCGTTAGCTTACTCTTTTGTACTTCTATGATGATTAACTTCTCCTCTCCACTCTCACTCTTTATCTTTGCCGTAAAATCTATCCGATACACCGTTAGACCTGATGACAACTGAATACTCGGATTGCTCTGCTGACGCTTCTTTGCCTCCTCAAAATCAAAATCCGCCAGCAACTCCTGTGGTAAAAAAACCAACTCCAATATCTCCTGACCTATCAATGCCGATAGCAACAACTTCGCCACTTTGTTGTCCTCCATTAAATACTTGAATACTACGTCATATAAAGGATTTAGTATCTGCATAGCAGTAACTTTATTTTTCAAACAACTTTTCCTTAAAAATAATTCCTAACTCTGAAAGTTCTTGTAGAATAGGCTCATACATTTCTTTATGAAGGGGTAACAGCACTCCTCTTGAACTTATTTTACCTTCCAAAACAAGTTTGCAAGCCATTCCCAAAGGCAAGCCTACGGTTTGAGCCATAGCAGTATGCAGACTATTTTCGCCTATCACTACAAGTTCAGAAACAATTTGCTTTTGGCTTTTTCCTTGCTCAAAATCAAAAATATGTTGCATAACAATCATATCTTTATCTTGCGGCTCTAAACGCCATTTCTGCTCTAAAATGAATTGCAAAATTTGGGCTGGGGTAGCCTCTTTTTGTGGGTAATGGAGCAATTTTGAACTGAACATTTCCAAATACTCAAATTTTTCCAAAATTTCTTGCTCCTCATTATCAGGAATTTGCAAAGTTTCTAAAAAAATAGTTTGCAAAGAAGCATTACGAGAAGGCAAAAATGTAGCAAGAAATTGAGCATAGGTAAGGTTTTGGGTGGGCAGAAGGGTTTGGTTATCCGTCATTCCGAGCTGTACGAAGCAATCCCAAGCCTTGCAAAAGCCTTGTTTGCGAAGCGTACCACGCAATAGTGTTTGCACTTTCTGCAAACCATACACTTCCTGATAGCTCAAAGAATCACGATTGGCATAGCCTTCAAAAATACCATATCCTTCCACTTTGCAAATTTCAATACGCTTGAATAGTTGCTGATAAGGAATATATTTGATTTGCCCATTTTCAAGGTATTTGGCTACGCCCTGCCCTGCCAGCACTACATTCTGCGGATTCCAAGTAAATTTATAGTGCCAAGGATTGGTATCGTATTCAGGGGCAATCAGACCGCCTGTAAAAGATTTGAAACCTATAATTTTCCCTTTTTTGGCTCTAATATTATCCAAAATTTGCATTGCCGAAAGGTGGTCTATACCAGGGTCTAAACCAATTTCGTTCAAAAAAATTAAATCCTTTTCTTGTGCCTCTTGATGCAGCGAAAGCATTTCGGCAGAAACATAAGACGCAGTAAGTAAGTGCTTCCGTTCTTTCAAACAAATACGAGCCACTGAAACGTGTAAGGCAGGCGGGAGCAGAGAAATAACAACATCATTTGCCGCTATGAGCTTTTCAGCCTCTTGGGTATTCTGAATATCAAAGGTAAATGCTTTCAAATTTGAATAAGGCTTGATTTTCTCTTGCACCAATGCTTTCTGCATATCTGCTACACTTACTTGCCATTTGTATTTTTGAGCATTTTCAGCCAAGTATTTGATAAGCGTAGAAGCCGAACGACCTGCTCCAAGAAGTAAAACTTTGTGTTTCATAAACTTTTGCGTTGTTTGCATTGCAAAATAGCACAAAATTTCACAATTTTCAGAAAAAAAAGTATTTTGGCGGGAAATTTTATATTTTTGAGGCATAAATATATTCCGTAATGCTTGTAAAATTTATTTTGAAGGCTGTTATATTGTCTTTTCTGCTTATTTTTTCAGGTTGTGCCATTGGTTTTCGTTCGGGAATGATGAATGCCAAATATCCAACAGATGTTTTTTGGGATAAAGAAGAGCCTAAACGCCCTTACGAAGTGCTTGGCGATGTAAAAATGCAAAAAGAAAGCTACTATGCCCCCGAAAAAAAGCGTAAAAAACAATACTATGGCGATTTGCCCAAAGGGTATAGCTACGACGAGAAAGAAGTAATGATATTTTTTCTTTCTCAAAAAGCCAAAGAAATGGGAGCCGATGCCATTATGAACCTAAACTATCAGGTTTTTGTGAGCCAAACCAAATACGGCTACGACTTGAAAGCCGTGGCTATCAAATATAAATGAGCTTCAAAGGTTTGAAGGTTCGCAATTCTAATTGTTGAATGTCTTGTGTCTAATGTCAAAAAATTATGAAAGTTGCCATCATTGGCGGGGGGCTGGCAGGTAGCTTGCTGGCGGTGTATATGGCTCGCCGAAATTATGAAGTACATATTTTTGAAAAACGTCCTGATAGCCGCAAAGTAGGCTATGAGGGAGGTCGTTCTATAAATTTAGCTCTTTCGCACCGAGGCATCAGAGCTTTGAAAGATTTGGATATTGCCGAAGAAATTTTACCTCTTGCTATACGTATGCGTGGGCGTATGATACACGATTTGCAAGGTGGTTTGACCTTCCTTCCCTATGGTAAAGATGAAAACGAGTACATCAATTCCATTTCTCGTGGTGGGCTAAACGAAGCCTTGATGAATATCGCCGAAAGATACCCAAGAGTAAAATTTCATTTTGAATGTCCTTGCTTAGATATTGATTTTGAGCAAAGTATTGCTTATTTCAAAGATTTCAACTTTCAGGCTGATGTTATTTTTGCAACAGATGGAGCTGGCTCTATCGTAAGGCAAAAAATGCAAGAAAAAGGTTTCTGCCAAGGCAATACCGATTTTTTAGCCCACGGCTACAAAGAACTGGAAATTCCTACGGGTTCTAATGGTGAGTTTCTTTTGGATAAAAATTCTTTACATATTTGGGCAAGAGATTCGTTTATGCTCATAGCTCTGCCTAATCTTGATGGCAGTTTTACGGTTACGCTATTTTTACAAAATGAAGGCGAAGAAAGTTTTGCTTCGCTCAATACGCCCTATAAGGCTCGTCAGTTTTTCCAAAAGTATTTTCCTGATGCTCTGGCACTTATGCCCGATTTTGAGGAAGATTTTTTCCGAAATCCTGTGGGTTTGCTCGGAACACTGAAAAGCTATCCTTGGAAAGCTCACAAAACACTGCTTTTGGGAGATGCCGCCCACGCCATTGTTCCCTTTTACGGACAAGGTATGAATGCCTCTTTTGAAGATTGCTATCTGTTAGATAAACTCATTGATGAGTACAACCAAGATTGGGAACAAATCTTTGAAGTTTATCAGAAAAACCGCAAGAAAGATACCGATGCCATTGCAGATTTGGCTTTGGAAAATTTTATTGAGATGCGTGATAAAGTGAATGATGAGGACTTTCAAAGAATGCGAAAATTGGAGTATTTTTTAGAAAACAATTACCCCGATTACCATTCCAAATACTCAATGGTTACCTTTCACCCCGAAATTCCTTATTCGGTAGCTCAAAAATTAGGAAATAAGCAAAACGAGTATCTTTTAGGGCTTTGTCAGAAGTACCAAGATATACACGAAGTTTCTTTGCAAGAAGCCTACAATAGCCTTAAAAACTTGCAAAAGCAAGTTTTGACTTAGCCTTTTTGAAAATTTCACTAAAAATGCTTGCTTCCATTGAAAAAAATTGTAGCTTGCCAAAGAAAAGAGTTTGATGTTCAAAGTTTAATGTTTTTTGTTAAACTTTTCACCTTCTTATGCTAAGCAAAATGTATGAAACGCTGTAAGACAAAGTTAGGCTATTTTGTTTTGAAAGAGTGTGGAGCGGTGGCAGTTGCTCAATGCAATCATTGTAAAGGCTATTTTTGTATAAAACATTTGCACGGCGAGTTAGAGGCTATCAAAGGTTTAGAACCTGATAGAGAAACAGGTATTATCAAAACCAAACCTGAAGAGCGTGAAATTTTGTGTGTAGAATGTTTTGCTAAAAAGCACAAACAGAGCACAGCTACTACTACCAGCACCTCCGATTATGATGATTGGCTATGGTATTTTATGATGAGGGATAATTTTTATCGTCAAAGCAGTTTTCGTCCTTTTTCTCATCAGGATAGTAGCAGAATGAGAGAAAGAAATGAAGAATTTGCAGATGAAACCTCTGATGGTGGCTTTTTAGATAGCTAAAAAATAATTGTGCAATTCTAATTGTGTAATATGTAATAGGAAACAGGAAACAAGATACAAGAAACAGGATTTAAGAAAATAGAAAAAATATGAGATAAAGCCCTTAAAGACTTAAACTTCAAATCCTGAACTTTCTGAACATAAATAGCTACAAAACAAAATCTTATACAAATTTTGCCTTTCAAACCTTTGAACTCTAAACTTCTGAACCCTCACTTTTTAACGCAAATAGTTGTTTTAACCTTAAAACCCTCAATTCTATGGCAAATGGAAAAAATGCACTTGTAACAGGAAGCACCAGCGGTATAGGTTTAGGCATTGCCAAAGCCCTTGCACAAGCAGGCTACAATGTTATGTTTAATGGATTGGTACGCAATGATGAAGAACGCAACGCCGCCGAAAAAGTTGCCCAAGATGTAGCCAAGGAATATGGCGTAAAAACGCTTTTCAACCCTGCCAATATGATGAAAGGTGAAGAAATTAGGGCTATGATAGCCCAAGCAGAGCAAACTTGGGGCAGTGTTGATGTACTTGTAAATAATGCGGGTATTCAGTTCGTTTCTCCTATTGAAGATTTTCCCGAAGATAAATGGGATGCTATCATAGCCATTAACCTTACCGCCGCCTTTCATACCAGCAAAGCCGTATGGAAAGGAATGAAAGCTCGTGGTTGGGGCAGAATTATCAATATTACTTCGGCTCACGCTTTGCAAGCATCAGAGTTCAAATCGGCTTATGTAGCTTCCAAACACGGCGTTACAGGACTTACCAAAACGCTTGCTCTGGAAGGTGCTACCTGCGGAATTACTTGCAATGCTATCTGCCCGGGCTATGTACTTACCCCTTTGGTAGAAGGACAAATTCCTGACCAAATGAAAGCCCACAATATGAGCCGTGAGGAAGTTATCCAGAAAGTAATGCTCTACAAACACGCTATCAAGGATTTTGTTACCGTAGAACAAATCGGTGCTTTGGTGGTGTTTCTTGCCTCCGATGCCGCTAAACTCATTACATGCGTTTCAATTCCTGTGGATGGGGGCTGGTCGGCTCAGTAAGTTTTATCCAAACCAAAGGGCAGTTTATCTGCCCTTTTTATTTTATGATTTTAGAGTTCAATCCCAGTGAGGGAAAA
>NZ_JBRCWE010000048.1:0-7916 GCF_053497555.1 Raineya sp.
GTAGCCAAGCACCGCAACGGCTCTACCGATACCATAAAATTACGCTTCATAGGTGAATTTACGAAATTTACTAACTGGGAAGATAGTCAAATAGCTGATGTAGGGGCTTCTTTTGAAAGTTTTTCTAATTTTCCTTCCACACCGCAAATCCCTACGGAGTTCCAAGAAAATCCTCAAATCAATAGCAGTAGCTCGCAACAATATTTGGTAGGTAGTAAAATCAACGATAGAAACAAACCTTCGCAAGAGCCATCACCCGAATATGATGAAGATAATCCACCTTTTTAATAAGGCTAATGTTCAGAATCTCAATGCTTAAACTTTTATTTCAATGTATGTATGGTTGTACAACCTCGTTACGAGAAGTTATTTTTGGGGCATACACATAGCGGCAAACTTTGGCAATCGGAAAGCTGAGCTTTGGAAAAAAGGTAGAAAAAACATTTGGCGTGCTTTGCAAGAAAACATTTCAAAACACAAAGAAAGGGTTTGGTTTCATTGTGCTTCTTTGGGGGAGTTTGAGCAAGCCCGCCCTGTTTTAGAAAAATTTAGGGAAAAATATCCCGATTTTCAGATAGTTCTGACTTTTTACTCTCCTTCGGGCTATGAAGTCCGAAAAAATTATGATAAAGCCGATTTAATCACGTATTTGCCTACTGACACCCCTGACAATGCCTTGAAATTTTTGAATATTGTTCAGCCCAAACTTATTTTTTGGACGAAATACGAGTTTTGGTATCATTTTTTAACTACTGCCAAGGAAAAAAATATCCCCGTAGTTCTTTTTTCTGCTATTTTTCGGAAAGAGCAACTATTTTTCAAACCTTATGGCACTTTGCACCGCAAAATGCTTGCTTGCTTTGCTCATATTTTTGTGCAAAACGAACTTTCTTTGCAACTGCTTGATACTCTGAAAATACCTTTTGTAAGTCTTGCAGGTGATACTCGCTTTGATAGAGTAGCTCAAATTTTACAAGAAAGGCAAGAGGCAGATTTTGCCAAAATTATTCAATTCAAAAATAATATGCCTTTGCTCATTGTGGGAAGTGCTTGGCAAGAAGATTTAGCCGTGCTTGAAAAATTTTTACAGAAATTCCCCAAACCGCTTAAAGTCATTATTGCCCCACACGAAATTCACGAAAACGAAATCCGACAGCTTAGGCAAAAATACAATGCCTTGCTTTATTTAGATTTGCCCCAAGAAAACTTTCCTGAAAAGCATAAAGTTTTGATAATAAACACCATAGGCGTACTATCTGCTTTGTATCGTTATGCCGATTTTGCTTTTGTAGGAGGGGCTTACAAGCAAGGTTTGCATAATATTTTAGAACCTGCCACTTTCGGACTGCCGATTTTCTTCGGCGATAGAGCCTTTCAGAAATTTCAGGAAGCACAAGATTTGCTTGCTCTGCAATCAGCTTGGAAAGTAGCTGATGAAAATGAGTTGCTTGCGATTTTTGAACATTTGTACCAAGATGAAACTTTTTATCGGCAGTGCCAAGAGCGTACCCGAAGCTATGTTCAGAAAAATATAGGTGCAACTGATAAAATTATGCAAGTTATTGAAAAATGGCTGTAATGATTTATGTTCAAAAAGTTTATTGTTTGATGTTCAAGCCTTTAAGGGCTTTTCTATCATTTTTGTTTGACAACTATTTTCTAAAATCCTGTTTCCTGCTTCCTGTTTCCATAATGCTACTTAGCTATAAGCAAAAAATCGCTACCCGGTTCATTAGAGCCAAATTCGCCGTAATGGGGTTGCGGTGAAATAGTTTCCAGATGTGTCATTATTTCGGCGATAGTCATAATTTTATCTTTTCCGCCGTAGCTTCGCAAAGCCTCTAAAAATTTTCTTACAAAAGGCGAGTGCATACCCGGTGTGCCGTCTGAAACATATTCTTTGCCGCCTGAGGTGATATAACGCCTTGTACGGGCTTGCATCTTTCGCTGAATGAAAGCCTCTACATCATCATCATTGAGTTTGGGGGGTAAGCCACGAATATTTTTAGAGGCAAGTGAGGGGTCAAAAGTGCCTCCAAAACACACGTCCATTACCAAAAGAATGTGCTTCGCCTGAATGTTGTTGATATAGGTTCGTAGCGTGGAATAAGAAATGTAGGAAGATTTGGCGTCATCATCAAGACGAGAGTCTTTGGCTACTACGTAGCCTTCGCCAAAAGTTTCGTCATATTGTCCGTGTCCTGCAAAAAAAATAAGTAGTTGGTCGTTGGGTTGGAACTTTTTTTGTAGATATTCTTTGAGTTTGAGAATAATTTGGTTTTGTGTAGCATCTTGCACCAAATCAATTTCATAGCCATAAATTTCCTTCAAATCTTTGGCAACTGCTTCGGCATCGGGAATGGGATTGGTGAGGTTGTTCCAATATTCGTAAGTATTGGTGGCAAAAATGAGAGCATAAGATTTTCCAATATTTTTGAAACGCTTGTTTTCAGTTGTTTTTTCGGTGCCTCGTATCAGTTGGAAATTGACTTTTTCGGTATTGCCTTTGTTGTCGGTGGCTTCAATGGTGAGCGTTTTGGTATCAGGTTTCACAAGGGCTATTCCATTAAAATCGCCGTTACTAAAAAGCCTTGCAGGGTTGCCGTTGATAAAAACTTCTTTCACCCCACTTTCATCAGTGGCTTTGCCAATAATGCTCATTTCACCTTCTCTGCTTACAATGATGCCCCCACGCATTACCGCAGGCGAAACCAGAGTTACTACGGGTGGAATATCATCAACTTCGCTGATTTTTTCCAAGAGTTTTTCAGCTTCTTCGTAATCTACGTTTTCTTTTTTGGCAAGGCTAATGGCTTTTTGGCATACATCAAGAGCGTTGAGCTGTTTGCCTTGCAAGTTCAGCAGGGAAGCATACAAAAAATTGTGTTTGTAGGTATCTTCCATTTGCACAGCACGCAAAATCCATTGCTCGGCTTTTTGCAAAAGGGCAACATTTTTCGGGGTAAATTCAAAAATTCTTTCAGCAAGCAAAGCAAACTTTTCGGCTTTGGGAGTATCCAAAAATTTATCAAAACAACTTTGAGCTTCTTGTCTGAAATTTAGCATAAAAAGGGCAATGCCTTGTTCGGCGAAGGGAGCAGTTTGGTTTTTGTCCAAACTCAAAGCCTTTTCGGCGTCTTGGTTAGCACCTTCGTAGTCTTGCAGGGCAAGTCTTACAATAGCCCTCTGATGATAGAAATGGGCGTTTTGCGGTTCGGCAAAAATAGCTTGGCTATAATCTTGAACGGCTTTTTCGTAGTTACGCAGGGCAAAATAAATTTTAGCTCTTTCGGCAAAAAAGCGGGGTTGGGATTTATCCAGACTGATTGCCTGCTGAATGTCTTGCAAGGCTCTTTGGTAATTCTGCGTACCAAAATATGCCATTGCTCTGCCATAATAGGCTTCAGTAGCTTTGGGATTGAAACGGATGGCTTCGCCAAAGTCGCTGATAGCTTCAACGTATTTTTTGGCTGTAAGTTGTTTTTTGCCGCTACTGATAAAATCATCAGCTTGCGAAAAGACTACTTGCCAAAGATGTAGTAGGAAAAAAGTCAGAAAAAAGCCGAATTTTGCCATAAAAAGTGGTTTTAGGCAAAAATGTAAAAAAAATGTGAAAAAACAAATTTTAGAGAGTTTTTTGCCTTTCGGCAAGGTCTGTTCGGTGGCAGCCGAAACAGACCAAGAAGCAAGATTTTTATCTGTAAGTCTGGAATGACTAATCAATTAGGGGCAAGTTCTTTGTAATCTCGGTAACCTACTTTTCCGTTGCTGGTGGCTTGCAGAAACTTATTTTTATCTTGAAAGTTTTCGCCTATTTGCACTACGGTTATTTTTTGCTGAAAGCAAAGTTTAGAAAAATCGTTGGCAAGCAGTTCTGTGGCAAATTCAGAAATTTCTCTTTGCTTTTTGAAATTTCCTTTGGGTTTGCCAAATATGCGTACAATTACACTATCGGCAGATATTTTGAAAATTTGATATTTTTTAAGCTCAAACTTTTCCTCAGAAACATAGTCTAACAAACATTCGGCATAGGTTTTGGCTTTTTCGTTGGGGAAAGAAACCCAATAATTTTCTTTGTGTAAAGTGTTTTTATCGCTTTGGCAAGCATCAAACAAAATGAGTAGCAGAAAAATCAAAGTAGTTTGTTTCATCATAAGATTGCTTTGAAAAATTGTAATTATTTGCGTTCAAAAAGTTTGAAGGTTCAAGAGTTTGAGAAAGTTCAACTCCCTCTAAATATCCAATATTCTAAATCCTGTTTCCTGCTTCTTTTTTCCTATTTCTATACTACAAATTAGACCTAAACAATTACGAAAAATTTTACTTTTGCACATCATTTTTGGAAGGAACGCACCCGAAGGGCGTTCCTTGATAGCTGGTGAAGGTTGAATTTCTTGATAGGTTATTTAGTACGATTTTGAGCAGTAAGACCTACTTTGGTAAAGGCTTGGTCAAAATCCTCAATAATATCCTCAATATGTTCAATACCTACACTTACTCGCAGAAGGTTAGGTGTAACGCCTGCTGATAGTTGCTCGGCTTCTGAAAGTTGTTGATGTGTAGTAAGCGAAGGTTGAATAATAAGTGTTTTGGCATCGCCAACATTAGCCAAATGGCTTGCCAGACGCAAATTATTGATAAAGTTCTCGGCTTCTTTTGCTCCGCCTTTTATGGTAAAGGAAAGCACGCCCCCAAAACCATTTTTCAAGTATTTTTTAGCAAGCAAGTGGTAAGGACTGCTTTCAAGCCCGGGATAATTTACACTTTCTACTTGGGGGTGCTTTTCTAGCCAACGAGCCAGTGCCAAAGCATTATCTACGTGGCGTTGTACGCGTAAAGAAAGCGTTTCAAGCCCTTGCAAAAGCAAGAATGAATTGAAAGGGCTAATGCAAGGTCCCCAATCTCGCAAGCCTTCTACTCTTGCCCGAATGATAAAGTTGAGGTTGCCAAAGGGTCCATTTACGCCAAAAACATCATTGAATATCAAGCCGTGATAACCTTCGGAAGGTTCGGTAAATTGGGGAAATTTACCATTGCCCCAATTGTACTTACCCGAGTCTATAATAATGCCACCGATAGAGTTGCCGTGTCCGCCAATCCATTTGGTAGCAGAAGCTACTACCACAGCGGCACCGTAGTCAATGGGGCGGAACAAATAGCCTGCCGCACCAAAGGTATTATCTACAATGAGTGGTAAATCGTATTTGCGAGCAAGCAAGGCAAAAGCCTCAAAATCGGGGATATTAAAACCTGGGTTGCCGATAGTTTCTAAATAAATGGCTTTGGTTTTTTCGTCAATGAGTTTTTCAAAAGAACTTACATCATCACCATTGGCAAAGCGAGCTTCTATGCCCAAGCGTTTGAATTGCACTTTGAACTGATTGTATGTTCCGCCGTAAAGAAAGGAAGTAGTTACAAAATTCTCCCCTGATTGCAAAATATTGGTGAGTGCAATAAACTGAGCCGCCTGCCCCGAAGAAGTTGCCAGTGCCGCAATACCACCTTCCAGTGCCGCTACACGTTTTTCAAAAACATCGGTAGTGGGGTTCATCAGGCGTGTATAGATGTTGCCAAACTCTTTGAGTGCAAAAAGGTTCGCTCCGTGTTCGGCACTTTTGAACACATACGAAGTGGTCTGATAAATAGGAACAGCCCTTGAACCCGTTGTAGGGTCTGCTTCTTGTCCTGCGTGAAGTTGCAGGGTTTCAAAACGATAATTTGCCATAGCAGTAAAAAAGGTTTAGAGTTGAACAAAATTTATGATTGGGAAAATAAAAAGCAGATACCTAAAAATCTGTCAGATTTTTAGAAAAATTTAGCAAAAGCCACAAGCAACAAATGGCTAATTGCTACAAGCAACAACAACAACAAAAGTTATTGGAAAGAATTTGTTGGAGGGTGTAATAAAAAGACCTACGATTTCTTTGTGATTTCATTGGTGTAAAGGTTTATAATTCCTAAAAAATTTTTAGGCAGGTTTTGGCACCGTTCTCGCTCGGATAAGAGTGGTTGCCAGAAGTTCATAGAGCCTGTTCTCTCCCTTCGTTCTTTATAAACTTTACCTTTGAGAGGTGAAGTCGGTACAAAGGTATGAAAATAAAAATGAACTTGTCAAGTTTTTTTGGAAAAAATCTAAATAAATTTTTCAAAATTCTGATTTTCAAGAGTTTGTTTTTGCTAAAAAATACTTTGAATTTCTCTTGATTTTGATATAGCTTTGCAAGTAAATAAGGTTGATATGCAAAATTTGGCTTATACTGAAAAAGGAAAAGGTTCGGTGGTGGTTTTATTGCACGGCTTTTGCGAAAGCAAAGCAATATGGAAAGATTTTATGAACGAGCTTTCCAAGTATTTTCGTGTGATAGCTATCGATTTAGGCGGTTTTGGGGAAAGTGCCAATGCCTTGCCTGAACCTTGCTCAATGGAAACAATGGCAGAGCAGGTATTTCAAACAATTCAAAACTTGCAAGTATCCCAAGCGGCTTTTGTAGGGCATTCTATGGGTGGCTATGTAGCTTTGGCTTTGGCTGAAAAATATCCTACAATGCTTGAAAAACTTTGTTTGTTTCATTCTACGGCTCTTGCCGATAGTCCTGAAAAAAAGGAAAACCGAAACAAAGTGATTGAGTTTGTACAAAAAGCAGGGGTAGAAGCCTTTATTTCCAACTTCGTGAAACCTCTTTTTTACGAAGGTAGGTGGCAAGAATTACAGCAGGAAATCCATTTTTTGGAAGAAATAGGGAAAGAAACACCTCTGAAAACCATAGTAAGCGTGCTTGCGGCTATGCGTGATAGAAAAAGCCGTTTGGATATGCTTGCCAAAGTGAATTTTCCTGTTTTTTATATCATTGGCAAGCAAGATACAGCCGTAGTTTGGGAAAGCTATCAGGAGCAACTCCAAAAAATTCCTAAGGCTCAAACGCTTATTTTAGATAATACAGGACACGTGGGAATGTTAGAACGCCCCCAAGAAACTTTGCAAGCTCTTAAAGACTTTCTTATTTCTTGATGGGTTCAGGCGAACCTTCCACTATCCAAGTAGCGAAAATCTCCGATATTTTCCATTTTTGCCCTATGTACTTTGCAGGACGAGCCTTGATATAGCTAATAAAACGCTTTACATCATTTTTTTCGGCTTTCATCATTACGTCAAGCATTTTTTTGCCCTTGTAAGAACCCTTTTCTATGGTTCTATCTATTTCAGGATTATTTTCCTTCATATATTTGCCTACCAAGCGAATATCCTCAACCATTTTTTGCAGGGCTTGCTCTTCTTTTTCTTTTGTCCAAGATGAAAGAACCTCCGCAACCTGAAAAATCGGCTCTTCTTTTTCGGTATCAATTATTTCTACTCCATACGCCGCCAAAGTGCCAATTTGCTCAAAATACATATTCGGAGATTTGGGCATTACCACCATAAGAATATCTTGTGCTTTGGGTGGCGACTGATACGTTTTTTCATCTTTGGTGTTGCAGGCAAAATAGTAGTAATCGCCTTTGATAAGCAAGCATTTATAGTAGCCTCGTTCTTGCTCCAAATTGCTATCATACAAAATGGCAATAGCTTTTTCAGGAATTTTTATTTTAGGTGAATATGCCTGTACTATGTAAGCACCTTCTTCTTTCAAAATGTAATCGGTGATTTTGAAACTGGCAAGATACTTATCTTCATTATTTTGGGCTGAGCTTTTCCATACTACCCAAAAGCATAAGCCCCACAAAAGCAGTTTTTTCATAATTTTTGTTTTTTCAAAAATACGAACTTATTGGCTGAGAAAAATACCTCAAATGACGTATTTTATCAAAACTTTTGGAATGGAGAGTGAAAGGCAAGTTTTGGGGAAAATTCAATCTTTGTAATTTTTTAGGTCTAATTTATAGTATAGAAACAGGAAACAAGATGCAGGAAACAGGAT